>JBAXBU010000012.1:0-55453 GCA_037141835.1 Armatimonadota bacterium
GGTCGAGGAATCGAGAATCCATGTACAGAGTTTATAGGACACGTCTTCCAGGGTCATGGGAAGTTTGATGATGTGATTCCTGTGTCAGAAGCAAGGAAATTGAATGCCGTTCTACATCACCTGGGAGACAAGTACGAATACCATGAATATGGAATTGGGCATTCAATCAATGACCAAGAACTTGCTGACTTGAATTCATGGTTACGAAGAACGCTAGATCTCAAATGATTGTTGATTAAAGTAGTTTTTTACTTCTTTTGAGTTCCATTTGATGGCCATTGGAATACAAAACGGCGCTAGACAGCACGTTGAAACGCCTAGGCAAATATTGATGAAAGCACCTAGCCACCATTTGGAAGACCGGACTGGTTTCATAAGAAAGAGCGTCAGGACAAAGAAAACCCAGCCGTAAATTGCCATTCCTACAAGAGTCCCTCTTATCATCGGGATTTGGTCTTCGGGCAAGATGTCAGGATTTGGAGTGCCACTTTTTATTGTCAGTACTGAAGTAATACACAGTAATATTAACAGGGCGTACCAAGCAAGGTTGATATAGCAATAGATTCGATATTGCTTGAGGGCACGTTCAACCATAGACACATTTAAGCAGATAACCGAATCGTTTCGACTGGTTTGCTCGTCTATGAAAAGTTGGAGTTTTGAATTATGTTTCGAAAAGTACTACCACTATTACTTCTTGTTGTTGCATCGGCAACCGCAAATGCAGAGAAAATCTCTGGATTCGTCTCCGGGAAGCCAAGCGGCAAATCCTTCACTCTTGGCGCAAAAGGCGGACCTTATACGGTCGACGCTAGCAAAGCCAGAGTAACCATGAACGGCAAGTTTTTCTCCGTTTCTAATTTGACTGGCGGATCGCAGGCAACCGTCGAAGGGACTCTGAAAGGTAAGAACATGATGGCGACTTCGGTCACCATTGGCTTACTTCGAGGTGCTGCCAAGACAACTCCTACGGTTCCAGTCTTAAAGAAGCCAAAGGCGACTAAGCCGCCGGTAACAACTGCGCCTCCAGCTGAGCCACCAAAGACAGTAAAGAAGCCAAAGGCGACCAAGCCACCGGTAGCTACTACGCCTCCAGCAGAGCCTGCAAAGACTGTTAAGAAACCAAAGGCAGCCAAGCCACCGGTAAAAACTGCACCAGCAGCAGAGCCTGCAAAGACAGTTAAGAAACCAAAGGCAACAAAGGCAACAAAGCCACCGGTAACAACTGCGCCTCCAGCAGAGCCTGCAAAGACAGTTAAGAAACCATCTTCTAAAGCAAAAACGAAGGACAATACAAAAACGAAGTCGAAGGCTAAAGCCAAGACTAAAGCTGATCCAAAGACAGCTCCCGGCGACAAGCCAAAGACAACGGGCGGCGGAAACTAAAATCCCCCTAAAGTTAGGAAAGCCCCTGGAATGATTCAGGGGCTTTTTTTTATGTCTGAATCAACTCTTTTAAAGTAGTTGGAAGTTCATCAATGAATGGAAGACCGGTCTGAGCTCCTAACCGGGTAACCGAAATAGAAGCACAGCCGACGGCAAACTCGACAGCATTACGAAATGAGGTCTTTTGAGCAATTGCAAAAGCGAACGCGCCATTAAAGCAATCACCAGCTCCGACAGTGTCTACGGCATCGACTTTCGGGGCATTAACATGACCAGACTCGTATTGATTCTTGTAATATGCTCCATTTGATCCGAGCGTGATAACCACGTTATCGCAGCCCAGTGCAATTAGCTCAATAGCAGCCCTTTCAGCATCCAATACCGTGTTTACATGGAACCCAACTATGTGAGCGGCTTCATGCTCGTTGGGAGTTAGGTAGTCCAAATGGGTGAAGAGGGAAGTCGGCAATGAAATCGCAGGAGCTGGATTGAGAATCACCATGCCTTGGCTGGCTTCGGCGGCGGCAATTATGGTTGAAATCGGCACTTCAGCTTGAAGAAGCAGAACATGATGAAGGTTTTCATGGGTGATTTTATAGGCGAATTCGGGGCTAAATTGCATGTTTGCCCCGAGGCAAGCGATGATCATGTTTTGGCCTTCTTGGTTTAGTGCGATTAAGGCAGTTCCTGTTGGTGACGTTGAATGAAACTCTACATGCTCACAATTGATGCCTTCTGCATGAAGAGTTTGAATGATGTGATGTCCATTTGCGTCATTGCCGACACATGTACAAAATGTTGTTTTTGCACCCAGACGAGATGCTGTGACGGCTTGGTTGGCGCCTTTACCGCCAGTGAACATCTGAACATCGGTTCCTCTAACACTTTCGCCGGCTATCGGAAAACGCTCAACCCTTGAAACTTGGTCGAGTACACTGCTCCCTACAACAAGGATCGAAACGGCTTCCATTCTTGTCTAGAATACTTATGTTGAGTGTCTTGGTCGGGGTAATCCTTCAAACTCCCACATTTTTCGTGCTAGACGAGGTGGTTGGGGAAGTTGCCCCTGTGGCCGGAGGAACTCTTGTATATACCGTTGATGTAAAGATCGTCGGACGGAAGGCTAAAATTCAGTTGGATACCAAAGCCCGAGCTATGCCTTACAAAATGGAGTTGTCAACGACGCCCAAGAACTTGCTGGAATTTGCGATTATTGGATTGGGCAGAAAAGGTGAGCGTGTCGTTGCGGACCCTGAAAATGGAACGGTCGCGTTTGTGAAAGTGTTGGAAATCAAGCGAGTCTAATTCGATGGTGAAGGAGCTAAAGGAACTGTGGTCATACCGTGAGCTGCTTTACGTCATGGTTCAGCGAGAGCTGAGGATTCGATACAAAAACTCGGCCCTGGGTCTTATTTGGTCGTTTTTGAACCCCTTGTTCCAAGTCCTCGTGATGACCTTTGCCTTTAAGGTGTTCCTTAATGTTGGTGGGCCAAGCCATACCGTTTACATGCTTTCGGCGTATCTGCCTTTCATGTTTTTCCAGACTTGTGTTTTGGACTCTTCGCAATCAATCTTGCTTCAATTACCGCTCATCAAAAAGATTTACTTTCCTCGAGAGATATTGCCGCTAGCATGTGTTTTTGCCAATCTTATCCACCTTTTGATTGGATTCATCATTTTCTTCGCCATCCTCCTGTTCGTTTACTTTTTGTATCCTGGTGTCGTGCCTTTTCAAGCCACAACCATTTTCCTCCCCATCTTGATCGTTATTTCGTTCATGTTGGCGACGGGGGCTTCTTTCATTGTCAGTGCCTTCAATACGTTCTACGAGGACGTGAAGTACATCGTGACGGTGATTATGAACCTGATGTTCTATCTCTGCCCGATTATGTATTATGCCGAGCATGTTGCAAACAGTCAGTTGAACAAGGACACCCATTGGCTTTTGTACAAGCTCTATAACTTGAATCCTCTTGCTGCACTTTCTCACGGCTACCGAAAGGTGCTTCTGGCACATATTCCCGTAAAGATTAATGGCGAAATGGCTGATCCGATGCCAACACCTTGGAAGTACATTGCCGTTAGCGGGGTCTTCGCGTTCTGCCTTATGGTCTTTGGCTATTGGGTGTTTAACCGACTGAAATGGAAATTTGTGGAGCGACCATGAACCCTGAATTTGGAATTCAAATTAAGGACATCCACAAGGAGTTTGTGGTTAACCATACGGGCATCGCTTCACTCAAGTCGCTTCTGGTTTTTTGGAAGAAGCGTACGGTTGTACGACACGAGGTTTTGAAAGGCGTTTCGCTCGATGTGAAGCGCGGGGAATGTCTTGCGATCATTGGTAAGAATGGGGCAGGGAAGTCCACCTTGCTGTCACTGTTGGCGAGAATTTATAAGCCCTCTTCGGGAACGATTGAGGTCAACGGTCGAGTTGCGCCGCTCCTTGAACTCGGAGCCGGTTTTCATCCAGATCTTACTGGCTATGAGAACGTTTATTTCAATGCGATCATCCTTGGACTTACTCGTGAGCAAGTGAATGAACGGTTGCCAAGCATTATCGAGTTCAGTGAACTTGGTGACGCAATTGGGGCACCGGTTCGAACCTATTCGAGTGGAATGATGGCTCGCTTGGGATTCTCGATTGCGGTTCACGTCGATGCCGAAGTGCTGATCGTTGATGAAGTTTTGGCAGTTGGTGATCAGCAGTTCAAAAAGAAGTGCCTGGAGAGAGTTGGTGAGTTTCGAGCCCAGGGCGGGACGATCCTTCTAGTTTCTCATGAATTGGACTCGGTCAAGGACTTTGCTGACCGATGTATTTGGCTCGCGGATGGGGTCGTTAAGATGACCGGAACACCGGACGAGGTTATTGCAACCTATGTTCTTGAGGGATAACGGTTTTTGTTCTGGCGAATAGAACTCGCGAGAAGATTTTCACTTTTTCTCGACCTGATGGTTTAATTGGAGCCAGGATGAGCCCAGCAAGTAGCCTAATAAACGCTCCTAAGCGGTCAAGAAACCAGCATATTGCCGCAGCAATTACGCCGTGGTGGATTCGGAAATACAGTTCCTTGCCAAGATTATAACGGGCAACAGACTTCCATCGGGAATCAACACTTGATGACCCTAATTCATGGGTAACTTTGGCGTCTCGGACGTAGACAATCTTTCCACTTTCGGTGATTCTCCGGCAGAGTTCGGTGTCTTCGCAGTAAAGGAAGAACCGCTCGTCGAACCGGAGGCTGAGACTTGAACGCATGACCATGCACGCGCCCATGACTTGATCGACTTCTGTGATCGGTTGATCTTGGATATGGATGGTACGCCAATAGCCTTTGTTAACCTTTCTAGCTATCGCATCGAGGTAAGTCTGTTCGAGCAATACGTTTGTGAGCGTTAATGGACCAGCAACCGATTCTTGAAGAGAGCCGTCCATATTGAGCAGCTTTGGTCCGGCGGCCACGACTTGTGGATCGCCGAACACTTCGATTAGCTTGTTAATCGCACCGGGCTCGATGTATGCATCGGAATTGAGAAAAAGGATGAGATCGCCGGATAAATGGTCGATACCGACATTGTTGGCTCGTCCGAACCCAAGATTTTCGCTCTTTTCGATAAGATTGACCTTGGGAAACTCGGTTTTGACCAGATCTTGGGAGCCATCTGAAGAGGCATTATCGACCACGATTACTTCGTAGTGATCCATATCCAGGCACGAAAGGCATTTGCGAAGCTTTTCCTTCGTGTTGAAGCTGACAATAACGATACTTAAGGTTAGCGACAATTGTTCCAACGATGCTACAATAGCAGATTCATGGCAAATCATATTCAAGTTACGAAAGAAGGCTATGAGAAACTCAAAAAAGAGCTTGAGGAACTTCAGGGCCCGACGAGAATGAGGGTTGCGGAGGCGATCCGAGAAGCCAAATCTCATGGTGACCTTAGAGAGAATGCTGCGTACCACGAAGCAAAGCTCAATCAAACCCGGTTAGAAAGTCGAATAAGTGAATTAGAAAAAGCAGTTCTACATGCACGAATTGTTGAAAAATCTGACGTTGAGACCGGTCTTGCTCAATTGGGATCAATCGTCACCGTTTTGGACGTGGAGTTTGATGAAGAAATAATCATCACGCTTTGCGGTTCATTTGAGGCCGATGCATCCAAAGACCTTGTGTCAATTGGTTCGCCACTTGGCGAGGGCCTTGTTGGCAAGGGTGTAGGCGAAACAGTTGAGGTTATTGCCCCAGCGGGAACGTCTAAATATAAGATTTTGAAAGTTGAAGGGTGATATGAAGCATTGGGCTTTTGTTTTTGGGTTGGCAGTCGTTGGTGTTTTTGCTAGCGGTTGTTCTCAAATTGATTCAAGTTCCGATACTCCGAATGTCAACAAGTCGCTCAGCATTTTGGTGCCTGAGTACACCGAATTGAGCAAAGTACGCTTGCCAGGCGATAGTAGGCGTTTTGTATCATTGGGAGACACGGAGGAGAAAGCCCTTTCTGTTTTTACTCGTTCTAGCCGTGGATTTGATTTTACCGATAACACTATTCCGGGCTTTCCAGCTGATTTCAAATCGAAAGGCTGGGAGTCCAGCACGAAGGGTCTTGGCGTCATTCTTCACGACGAAAAGGTTGTCTTGGCTATGGTTCAATATGAAGCGATTGAAGCGGACGATTTCGCTAACATTCTTGAGAATGTCAAGTCAGTTAACGGGATTGACCGATTTCAGTCAGTTACCCAAGACAAAGCTGAGTATTGGTTTGTGAAAATGGGATTAGATGTCCTTGTAGTTTCGAGAGTAGCCGGAAGCAAGAAGCGTTACCAAGTTACTTTGACCATTGGCAACGAGCACATTTTAGATGCCCTTGGAATCCTTAAAGACGTGAAGAAAACGGATATTCGCCCTAATACCGATAAACATGCTTTCTAGCGCAATTGTCATCCCAGCGAGAATGGGAAGTACGCGGTTCCCAGGAAAGCCATTGGTGGATTTATGTGGCAAGCCCATGATTCAATGGGTCTATGAGCGATCGTTGGCTTCTGGTGTCACGGATCAGGTTCTTATAGCGACTCCTGATCAGGAAATTATTGACGCTTGCAACCTTTTTGGAGCGCCATCCATATTGACAAGATCTGATCACCCGACTGGGACAGATCGAATCGCGGAAGTTGCCGAGAAGGTCATTGCGGATGTTTATATTAACGTTCAAGGCGATGAACCGCTGATTGATATTGATACGATTCAAGCAGTGTTTAATCCGTTTTTGGACTCAGCAGTTAAGATGGCAAGCGTCTTTTCGGATTGCGTTGAAAGCGAAGTTGACAACCCTGCGGTGGTCAAAGTTGTTACCGATCTTAGTGGCAACGCGTTGTATTTTAGTCGATGGGCCATTCCATTTCCGAGGAATGAGCGAACAACGCCGTTAAAGAAGCATATTGGCATTTACGCTTATCGGCGAGATGTTTTGAGTGTCTATCCATCGTGGAGCCAAACTCCCTTGGAAATTAGCGAAAGCCTTGAGCAACTCCGATTTCTAGAAAATGGAATACCGATCCGGATGGTTCGTGGTCAAGGATCTGTGGTCTCGGTTGATACACCGGAACAGGCAGAAGAAGTTAGGAAGTTCTTAGCATCGCAACTGTAGATGACCGAAAGAACTATAATTAAAGTTCGTTCATGCAGGCTCAGAAATACGAATTACCGGCTGATTGGGAAGACCCAGAAGGATTTCATCAATTCGTCGTTCGCCTGCGCGAAATTCGCCCTGAAACCAATATTGGCAAAATCCGCTTGGCGTACCATATTGCGGAAGTTGAGCATGCCGGTCAGATTCGACAGTCCGGTGAGCCTTATATCATGCATCCCTTGGCAGTATCGGGCATTCTTGCCGAGTTGCAAATGGACGATGACACGATTATTGCTGCTTTATTGCATGATGTTGTCGAGGACGGTGAGATGGGACTTGAAGCCATTTCTGGCTATTTTGGCGCCGACGTAGCTCATCTGATTGACGGCGTAACAAAACTCAAATTACAGCAGCAGGAAAACCTTACATCGCGCCAAAAGAAAGCGGCGGAAACTGCGCGGACCGCCGAAACTCTTCGAAAAATGCTGCTGGCTATGGCAAATGACTATCGGGTCATGGTCATTAAGCTAGCTGATCGATTGCATAACATGCAAACCCTGAACCATGTCTCACCAGACAAGCAGGTTCGCATTGCCTCTGAGACCTTGGATGTCTACGCACCACTTGCGGCCCGATTAGGAATTTGGCAGATCAAGTGGCAGCTCGAGGACCTCAGCTTTAAATACCTTCATCCGCGGGAATTTCAATCAGTTTCTGAAAGAGTCTCAGGAACAAGATCGAATCGAGAAGCAGAAATTGAGGAAGTCATTGTTGCGATTAAGGAAAAGGTTCAGCAGCGAGGCATCAAGATTGTTGAAGTCAAAGGAAGACCAAAACACCTTTATTCGATTTACAACAAGATGGTCAAGGACAAGGTCCCGTTCGAGGAGATTTATGACCTCTTAGCGCTAAGAATCATCGTAGAGGAAGTTTCTGACTGTTACTTGGTTTTGGGACTTGTCCACGAGATGTTTGTGCCACTAATGGCGCTCTTTTACGACTATATTGCTAAGCCAAAGTCGAACGGATACCAGAGCCTTCACACAAAGGTTTTGGGACCAAGTGGCCAGCCGCTCGAAATTCAGATTCGAACACGAAACATGCACGAAGTTGCGGAGTTCGGGGTTGCTGCCCACTGGACTTATAAGGAAGGGAAGGAATCGGACAAAGATATTGGCAACTTTTCTAACTTACGCCAGCAGTTATTCGACTGGTCGTCGGACGCAAGGACCTCTTCCGATTTTCTTCGATCGCTTTCTACGGACTTGTTTGCTGAGCAAGTGTTTGTATTCACTCCCAATGGTGATGTGCTTGATTTACCGCTAGGCTCTACTTCAATCGACTTTGCATTTCGAGTTCACTCGCAACTTGGAATGAAGATGGTTGGCGCAAAAATTAACGGCATGATCAGCCCTCTCAACACAAAACTGGAGAATGGCGATGTCATCGAAGTTATTACTCGGTCTAATGCAACACCGAGTTGGGATTGGCTTGAGTTCGTACGATCCGCGCATGCCCGCAGTAAGATCAAATCCCACTTCCGACGCCTTACACGGGAGCAAGACGCCGTACGAGGCAAAGAAACGCTTGAAAAGGAGCTAAAGTCACTGGGTCTCGACACTAAGCAATACGTTGGAGAAGAGCGGCTAGACAAGATTTCGAAAGAATTTGATAGTGTTGAAAATGGTCAGGATCTCTTGGCAAAGGTCGGATCTGGTCTGATTTCAGTGCAACGGGTAATTGGCAAGCTCAGGGGAACTCAACCCGAAGCCCCACAGGGTCAAAAAATTGAAGTTACTAAGACTCGTGAAGGCAAGCTTCAACTCACATCCGAGGGATTCTCCGGAATCTTATTGAATCGTGCGAAGTGTTGCGCACCAATTCCAGGTGACGAAATTGTTGGGTATGTGACTCGGGGACGAGGAATCATGATTCACCGACGAATGTGTCCTCATGCTCTGGAATTTGCAGATAAAGAGCCGGAAAGACTTTTGCTGTTTAATTGGCCATCGGATGACAGTGTTTACTCTGTGACCATCAAGATCGTATGCGTCAATCGCCAAGGCTTGCTGATGGAAGTTTCGACGATATTTGGTGAGTCGAAAACCAATGTTTCGGCGGCTAACGTTCGGACAAGTAGTCAGAATACAGCCGAGATTACGGCCACAATTGACGTCAAAGACACGCAAAACCTTGCGGCAATTATGACGAAAATATCAAATTTCAGCGACGTCTTGTCAATCTTGAGACTTGACGGTCGAAGTCTTTAGTTAGAATCCGATCCAAGATTTAAGCTTGTGAACCGCAGTATCTCGATTTAGTTGAGCAATAGACAGTGTGAGCGGTACTCCCTTTGGACAGACCTTTACGCAGTTCTGCGCGTTTCCGCAGCCGGAAATGCCGTCTTCGCCGGTCAAGAATTCGTAGCGCTCAGAATTGAGATTCTTTCCGACTGGGTGCAGGCTAAATAGGAGGGCTTGACCAAGAGCAGCCGGACCAACAAAGTTGGACTTCTCATTAATTTGTGGGCACGCTTCCATGCAACATCCGCATGTCATGCATCGAGAAAGGGCATAGCGGAGTTGGCGGACGTGGTCATCCTGAGGAGGAGCCATGCCGAGATCAAAAGACCCATCAATTGGGACCCATGCTCGAACTTTCTTCAAATTCTCGAACATCTTGCTTCGATCGACGATTAAGTCTCGGATCAACGGAAACTTTTTCATCGGCTCTAATTTTACTTCGTAGGTGTCTCCTACAAGAGTCCCGACTTCTTCGATCAGTGCGGTGCAAGCTTGGCGAATGCCGCCATTTATGTTCATTGTGCAGCTTCCGCAGACTTCTTCTAGACAAGCGGCTTCCCACACCGGTGGGCGAACAGTTTTGCCTTCGATGGTGATAGGATTTTTTTGGACTTCGATCAAAGCCGAAATGACATTAATCTTATCAACATATCCGATTTCAAAGGTGTCGTAATGCTGTTCCTTGCCTACTCCATCTTGCCGGAGAACAGTTAATCGAATCTTGCTAGCTATTGCGGTCGCACTCATTGCTTCTCACCTATTCTACACACAAAAGCCCTCTCAAAGTTGAGAGGGCTTTTTGATTTGCTAATTGAACCTTATAGACCTGGCTCAGCAAGCATGTTTGGAATACCATTGAGGTCAAACGGCAGGTTGTAAACGCGCTCGGTGGTATTGGCGCCACCGTATCGCGTTGAGTCTAGACCGGTCGTATTGAGGACGGCATTGCTCTTGTATGTTTTTGCGTGGGTGTCAGCAAAATTGAGGATAAGTTGTCCGCTGTGTCGAGCGACGCCAGGGAAACCTTCTCCACCAAGACCAACTGCGTTGACTCGGTACTTGATTCGAATTCTGTCTTGTAGACCAGGAGTCACAACGCTTGGAACGTCAAGATTTTGGGTTCCAGGCTTCACCATCTTTCCGGTGCCAAACATGATCGTTTCGGCAGGGATGTCTAGGCTTGTGCCATTAATGACTCCGTCATCGGTTCCACCAATACCTGGATCTTCGAAGACCGCAAAGTTTGGAACAACGCCAGCGAACTGGATGTAATTTGTTGCCGTTGCGATTGAGGTCGCACCGTTAAGGTAGGGCAACATTCCGACAGTTGCCAAGAATGCAGGAAAATCGATTGCTTTTGGTTCGGCTACGTCTTGGATGATGTCTCGGTTCTTGGTATATGGCATCAAGGAATCGTAAACTGTAAACAGTTGGGATCCAACTGTTGGTTGCCCGGTCACGGTACATCCAGTTGCACAGTAAGCACTCTGCGAGTAAGTATCATCATGATCGGCTTGATACAAGGCTACGGCAGTTCCGTTTTGCTTGAGGTTGCTGAGTGTCGCTGACTTCTTTGCCGCGGCTTTTGCTTGCGCAAACACAGGGAAGAGAATTGCTGCGAGAATTGCGATGATCGCAATCACAACAAGCAATTCAATGAGAGTAAATGCTTTCTTATGATTCATGATTTTGGCTCCGAATCTGGGACTTCATTGTCTGAATAAATGTTCCGGTAGCGAATACTATACCAAAATGTCATGTATTGGCAAGAATCCAGGTATTTTTTCGTTTGAGTTACCTGAATTGGGCGAGCCTGAACTAAAGCCTTGGTAAAATCTAGCGGATGGCTGAAAGCAAAATAGGATCAGAATTGCTCAAGCCTGAACGTGTAGACATCCTCGGATTCCCAATTGACCGAGTGACTATTGACCAAACTAGAGACTTCTTCTCACAGACACTCTTAGGTAGCGAGAGGAAGACCAAACTGGTGCTTACAGCCGATTCAAATGCATTTGTCAGTGCAGAAAAAGACCCTGAGTACAAAAGAATCTTTTCGGAGGCATCGCTCATTACCCCCGATTCAGCTGGACCGGTTTGGGCACTTTCACGCCTTGGCAAGACTGTTCCTGGACGGGTAAGCGGAGTTGATCTCCTAGAAGTCCTTTGCGAGCTATCGGAAGAAACCTCTTCGCGAATTTACTTTCTTGGCTCAGCCCCTGGCGTCGCCAAGAAAGCCGTTGAAAAGCTAAAGGAAAAATATCCGAAAATGGTCGTTGCAGGAGTTCGGGATGGATTCTTTTCTAAATCAAAGGACTCTTCTGTTGCGAGAGACATCGCCGCAACTGAGCCAGACATTTTGGTCGTCGCAATGGGGATGCCAAGGCAAGAATTGTTCATTCTCGACACTGCCGACATCATAAAGGCAAAGATCGGTATAGGAGTCGGCGGGTCGCTCGATGTGCATAGCGGAACGGTCAAACGCGCACCCAAGCTCATCCAAAAACTTGGAGCAGAGTGGCTTTGGCGATTCATTTTGAATCCCCGAAAAATTGCAAAAGTTAAAAACTTGCCGGTCTTTTATTTTCGCGTTCGTAGAATGAAAATCAAATGAAAATTTATACCAAGACTGGAGACCAGGGACAAACAGGCCTCCTGGGTGGTGATCGAGTTGACAAGATCTCAGCAAGAATTAATGCCATTGGCGAAATTGATGAGCTCAATTCGTACGTTGGCGTATGCTGCTTGTCGGTAGAGGACTTGGAGCTTCAAAATCGGCTAGTCCGTATTCAAAACCATTTATTTGATATCGGGTCTGAACTGGCGTGCCCACCTGAAGGAAAGTTCGACTTAACATCGGTGACCGGTAGTGATATTGAGTTGTTGGAGCGTGAATTAGATGAAATGGAAGCTGAACTGCCTCAGCTTAAGCAATTCATTTTGCCCGGTGGTTGTCCTGCGGCGGCACATATGCACTATCTTCGTTCAATTTGCCGTCGCGCAGAACGTGGACTTTTAGCATTACATAGTACAAATTCACTAAGAAGTGAACTCATAATATATGTGAACCGTCTATCTGATTGGATATTCTGCTTTTCTCGCCTCTTGAACCACCGTTCTGGAGTAGAAGAACAGAAATGGTCAAAGGAAACTAACAAATGACTGCACTAACGATTGCTCTTTTGATGGCTGGAAACCAAACACCAGCAATGAAGTCTGGCGATATCATTTCTCGATGTCTTGCCAAGTATGCGAGTGTTAACTCTGGTATGGGTGAGGTCCTTATGACCCAGTCCGCCAGCGGAAAGAAAATTTCAATCAAGACAGAATTGCAATTTGAGCGACCAAGCAAGATGTTTTTGCACCAAACCTCGGAAACGATTCAGCCAAATGATTGGCTAGTTGTCAGCGATGGAGTTCAATTTGGCTACGATCTTCCTACCGTAAGGACCAATGATCGAAGAAGGCTTTTTGAGCAAATTGCAACTGTTGGTACCGGAAACGGCGAGAAAAAGTTGCTAAAGCTCCATAGCATCTATATGGCGGCTAAACGAAGCCTTGGAGACGTACCGAATCCGTTCCTTGAATTCATTACTCAGGGCAAGGAAGAAAATCAAAGCCTCGTTGGTTACTTAGCCAGAATGAAACCATCAGCCGAAGCAAAAGAGAAAGAATTAGTTGATGGATCAACCGGATATTCAATTGGCGGACAAATCGGGTTTGGCGATCCAACCCAAGATGGGAATGGAGTTCCAACTGGCAAATATGAATCAGTTGGTCGATTTGAAATGCAGATCTCGAAAGATTTTGAATTGGTCAGCATGAAAACCATTGAGACCATTTCAACGACTGACAAGTCAAACAACTTGCCAACCGTGATCAACGTTGTCACGACTTGGACAGGGAAGTTTCAGCTTAACCAGACTCCTGCGGAATCCATTTTTAAAGTCCGATAAAATAGTCTGGATGAATCAATACTTTTTTGGGTAGATTAAAGAAGAACACAAAATGACAACAGTTAGTTTTGGCGAACTGAAGAAAGGTATGAGGGCAAGAATTGCCGAATCTCCGGAGCCTAAGGACGAAGTTCTTAGACTCCAGGAGATGGGACTTATTCCAGGTACCGAGTTCAAAGTCGTTAAAATTGCTCCCCTTGGTGACCCAATAGAAATTGATTTGCGCGGTTATAGGCTTTGCCTCCGCAAGCAGGAAATGACCGGATTTGAAGTCGAAATCCTCGACTAGTTCTTTTCAGAAGCGCGTTGCCCTCGTTGGAAATCCGAACGCTGGTAAGACAACACTTTTTAATGCGTTAACCGGATCTAAGCAAAAAATTGCCAACTATCCTGGCGTCACCGTTGAACAAGTCTCCGCACTTTTAGAATCTGACGGAGTCTTAGCGGAATTCATTGATGTCCCAGGCCTCTATTCTCTGGATGCCGTATCGGAAGACGAAGCCGTAGCCGTTAACGTTATTCATGACCAGAGTGTTGATCTCATTGTTTGTGTCATCGACGGCTCGAATTTGGAGAGAAACCTCTTCATTTACACGCAGATTTGTGCACTCAAGAAGCCAATCATGGTCGCGCTTACCATGGTCGATCGAGTCGAGTCGAAAGGCGAAAAAGTTGACATATCTAAACTCTCCAAGCTCCTTGGGTGCAGAGTTGTACCGATTGTAGGTCACAAAGAAAAGGGTATGGCGGTTCTTAAGGAAGCAATATTTCAAGAACTTAAGAACCCCACTATTCCGGGTCCGGTCATTGATCGAACGGAAGCGATATTGCCTTTGAAGGACCGACTAAACCGAATGGGGTTTGATCTTTCGGTTGAAGAACTGAAAGCTAAGATTCAAGAAGGCGAACCAGCATTCGAACACTACTTTGATCAGTTCCCAGAACTTCGCCCTGACTTCTTGCTTGCCAAAGAGGGTCTGGAAAGGCACTTAGATCCGTCCGCTCGGTACGGTTGGACTTCAAAAGTCCAGAAGGACGTTGTTAGCCTCATTAAGAAGCCCTTAAGAGCAGTCTCAACGACGGACCGATTAGACCTCATCCTAACTCACCGAGTGTTCGGACTAGCGATTTTTGTTTGTGTAATGTACTTGGTCTTCCTGAGTATCTACACCTTTTCTCAGCCAGCAATGGATTTGATTCAGAATGGGTTTAGTGCCCTTGGCAAGACCCTGGGGGGTGCCTTAGGTGGATCACCAATTCTGAAGTCACTAGTCGTTGATGGAATTGTTGGCGGTATTGGTAGCGTCCTGGTCTTTCTTCCGCAAATTCTGGTTCTCTTCTTTTTCATCGCTCTCTTAGAGGGCACTGGTTATTTGGCGCGGGCCGCTTTCCTTATGGACCGTTTGCTCGGCTGGTGTGGACTCAATGGTCGAGCATTTATCCCTTTGCTGTCGAGTTTTGCTTGTGCAATTCCCGGGATTATGGCGGCACGGGTAATGCCAGATGCAAAGAGCCGCTTGGCGACTATCTTGGTTGCCCCTCTCATGAGCTGTTCGGCTCGGTTGCCGGTCTACATGCTCTTAATTGGGGCATTTATTGAACCCAGGTTCGGTCCATTTTGGGCTGGATTTACGCTTTTCGCGATGCACTTTCTTGGATTTGCTTTAGCGATTCCGGTTGTCTTCTTCATCAATCGAAAAATCTTGAAAGGGAAGAGGTTGCCCTTCCTGCTGGAATTACCGCCATATCAGGTTCCGAAGTGGAAGGATATTGTCATCGCGATGATGACTCGCGGGAAGGTGTTTGTGACCACGGCGGGAACAACCATTTTGATCATGTCGGTTATCATTTGGGCTGCTGGGTATTTTCCACGATACAATGTTCCTCCGGAGACCAAGCCCGAAGTAGCCGCGCAGTTACAGCTTGAGCACTCAATCCTTGGTACGTTTGGGAAAGGTATTGAACCAGTCTTTAAGCCCCTTGGCTTTGATTGGAGAATATCAACGGCAATCCTTAGTGCTTTTCCTGCTCGCGAAACAGTTGTTCCATCACTAGGGATTCTCTTCTCGTTAGGAAACGACGACGAGAAACGCGACGAAAAGTTAACAAAGACACTTTCTGAGGCCACGTGGCCCGACGGAAAGCCGCTGTTTACGGCTTGGACGGCAGTCGGTCTAATGGTGTTCTTTGCACTCTGCGCCCAATGTTTTTCGACACTTGCCACGGTACGAAGAGAGACCAATTCGCGAAAATGGCCATGGATCATGTTCGGCTATATGACTGTCTTCGCCTACATTGGTGCCCTGATTGTCCGCGGGTTGGCAGTTTTGTTTGGCGGGGCTTAGGGCTCAATATATCCGGAGATTTCGTCAAGATCTTCTTCAACCGTTGAAATCTTGGAGTGTCGGGGCATTGGTCTTTCGATCTCTTCGGATGCTTGGGCTTTTTCTGCAAGTCGAAGAGCTTGGTATCGCTCTTCCGCTCCAGGAGATACTGGCCAAACCGTATTTTCGGCCCAATAGCTTTCTAGGAATTCGCTCCACACACGGTCATAGATCGAAATAGTCTGATCAGCAAGGTGGGACCATTTGAAGTCTTCTTCGAGCCGAACCTGCGCCTTCTGAGCCATTTCCTCGCTCTTTTGGGGATTGTTGAGTGCTTCTCTAATTGCCCAAGCCAAGGATGATGGATCATTAGCAAAACTCGTTAGTCCAGTTTCCTCATGGAGGACAACTTCTTTCAGCCCTCCAGCATCCGACGAGACGACCGGAATCCCGGCTGCCATTCCTTCCAGGGCAACAATGCCAAATGGCTCGTACAGACTAGGGAAAACAGCTACATCGGCACACCTATATAGCTCGTGCAATGCTCGATTGGCTTTGAAGCCAACAAAGACAACACGATTTGATAGCCCGGCCCAATCAACGAATTTTTCGAATCGCTCTCGGTGGCCACCACCGACGATTAGAAACTTCGTCTTTGGTTGATCGGCGAGAATCGCGTGGGCAGCATTGAGCAGTACTTGAATTCCTTTTTCCCGCACAAACCTTCCCACATAGATGACAATCTTTTCATCGGGTTCGGCGTACTGCTTCCTTAATTCATCTCGTTCGGCAGTTGGCCACTCAAATTGAAATTTCTTGGCATTGACCCCGTTGTACACAACGTCAACTTTGTCGTATGGGCAGTTAAATAGCCTGACGGCTTCTCCATGCATGAACTCCGAGCAGACTATTAGTCGCCATGCCTCGTAAGTTAGCCAATATTCTTGTTCTGCAATGTATCGGCTGGTGTCGCTGAATATGCCCCCATGGCGTCCCCATTCCGTTGCGTGTAGGGTGGCGACGATCGGCAATTTGTACTCATATTTGAGTGTGCGGGCGGCATCAAGAGAAAGCCAATCGTGAGCATGAAAAACCGTTGGTTGCCCACCAGGTCTCCAGTCTTCCAGCAACTTTCTGACTCTCCGCTCAGTCGCTAGGTTAAGAAGTTGGATTTCGTGAACGAAGTCGTTAGGTGTTTCGAGCAGGTGGACTCGGTGAACGTTTACACCACTTGGCTCGACTTCTTCGTCGGGTGCCAAAGGAGTTGCCTTGGTGATAACGTGGACATCCACGCCCTTTTTGACAAGCTCTTGGCTTAGTTCGTAAACATGCGGACTGATACCACCCACAATTCGAGGTGGGTACTCCCAAGAAAGCATCATTACGCGCATGGTCTTTATCCTATCTTATTTGAGACTCAAAACGCTGTTTCAAGTTTAACCCTCAGCAAAGGTATCGTCTTCGCCTGGCTTCATTCCGTAGATCAGTTTCACGGTCATGATTCCCGCTTCGAGGTCAATATCGGTAATAAAGTTGTCGACAAGAGGAATCCTAATTCCGGCGACTAATACAACTTCGTGGGCTGGGTAGTCTTCTATGTCTTCAACCAGACCAAGTTCTTCGCCATCCACGGTAATCACTTTGAGTCCAATTAGGTCTTCAAGCAGGAACTCGTCTTCTTCGAGCTCTGGCTCTCCTTCGGCTTCCAGAATTTTCCATTGAAGCTTTTCAGCGACCGAAATATGATCAATTCCTGAAAGCTTGATGAGAGGGCGCCCTTTGTGGATTTGGCTTTCTTGGATTTTGTGTTGGACCCCATCTATGAATAGGATTCCGCCCTTTTCGAATCGAGCAGGGAAGTTAGTAATGAGTTCGACCTTCAGTTGTCCTCGGAGACCAAAGGCTCCGGCGATTCTTCCGACTGGGGTGCGTTTGGGAGGAGTGCTCATATACAAAAAGCTGGACAGGCATTGTGCACCTGTCCAGCTTGAACCATGATTGTTTCTTATTCAGTAACGATCTTAACGTAGGCCTTTTCTTTTGATTTTGAGGCAATGGCGCTTACTACTTGGCGAATTGCCGAGATAACGCGACCACTCTTTCCAATAACCTTTCCTACATCATCTTGAGCAACTCGAACGTTGAACGTTCGGGTATTGCCCTCAAGAACCTCGTCGATCTCAACGCTATTGGGATCGGAGACAATGCTCTTAACAATTTCTTCGACAAAAGGAGAATAGCTCATGCTTCTGTTGCAGGTGCTTCTTCAACTGCTGGCGCTTCTTCAACTGCCGGTGCAACAACTTCCTCAACCACTGGGGTTTCGGCTACAACTTCTTCGACTACTGCTGGCGCGGCTACTTCTTCAACGGCCACTGGAGCAGCCTCTTCTTTGGCTTCGGCTTTAGGTACTTCGACAGCACTTTGCTTACTAATTGCAGCAGTCGTTCGGTCTAGGAACTTGTACTTTCGCTTTTGAGCTGGTCTTTCTTCCAAGAACTTTGGCAAAATGCCCATCTTGTTCAAAAGATATGCGGTCGTTTCGGTTGGTTCAGCACCGTTTCTGAGCCAGTAAAGGGCTCGTGCTTCATCAATTCGGATTTCTTTGGGCTGAGAAATTGGGTTATAAATTCCAATGTTCTCAACTGCGGCGCTATTGCGGCCGGCTTCGCTCTTGGAAATAACGATTCGGTAGAACGGACGTCCTTTGTTTCCAAGTCTTTGCAGTCTAATTTTAACCATGGTTCTAGATCATCGCTTGCGCTTATTAAGTTTGCTATATCGCGTCTGCATTTTCGACATCTGCTTCATGCCTCGTCTCATTTCATACATCTGCTTGATCAGGTGATTGACCTCTTCAACCGATGTACCGCTGCCAGTCGCGATTCGCTTTCTGCGCGAACCGTTTATTATATCTGGATTTGTACGCTCTTTGAAAGTCATAGAGAGGATCATTGCTTCAGTACGGTTAATTTGCTTGTCATCTACTTGGTCTAAAGCACCCTCGGGCAGGGAAGAGCTAAGGCCGGGAATGAGCTTTACGATGTTCTTCATACTTCCCATTTTTTTCATCATTTTGAAGCTCTGCAGCATCATATTGAAGTCCATAGACCCGTTTCCAAAACTCTTTTCTAGACCAGCGGCATCTTCGGCATCAAACGCCTTTTCAACTTTTTCAATTAATCCGAGTACATCGCCCATTCCGAGGATTCTTTGGGCAATTCGATCAGGATAAAAGAGCTCTAAGGCATCAACTTGTTCTCCAACGCCGGTAAATCGGACAGGAACATCGGTGGCTTGGCGAACACTGAGCATAGCGCCCCCTCTGGTATCACCGTCTAATTTAGTAAAAATAGCTCCGGTTACTTTGACTCGAGCATGGAATGCTTCGGCTACGTTTACTGCTTCTTGACCGGTTGTTGCATCTAAGACAAGGAAGGACTCGTGAGGATTCACTGCTTTATAGATATCCTCCAACTCGGCCATGAGACTTTCATCGATCGTGGTCCGCCCTGCAGTATCGACGATTAGGACGTCATTGAGGAGGTATTTACACCGCTCAAGGGCTTCTCGAGCGATTTGAGGAGGCTTGGTGCCATCCATTTTGGTGAAGACAGGAACTCCCACCTGCTCACCCAATACTTCTAACTGCTTAACTGCGGCTGGTCTTTGAATGTCACAGGCCGCGAGCATAGGCTTCTTGCCTTGCTCAAGAAACCACTTGGCAAGTTTTGCCGTCGTGGTCGTTTTTCCGGATCCCTGAAGGCCACACATGAGAATAACGGTTGGTGGTGCGGATCCCCAATTCATCTTGGTATCTTCGCCACCAAGCATCTCAACCAACTCGTCTTTAACAATTTTAATGATGGTCTGATCGGCGTTTAGTGATGAATAGAGCTCCTCGCCAACTGCTTTGACCTTAATTCTGGAGATAAATTCCTTTGCGACACCAAAGTTAACATCGGCTTCGAGCAGGGCCACTCGAACCTCTCTGAGCATTTCATTAACGTCGTCCTCATTCAGTCGACCTTTGCCTCGCATCTTTGCGAAAACCCCCGAAAGTCGCCGTGTTAAATTGTCAAACATTTAATGTGAGTGTACCGGTGGTGAAACGTAATAGAAATATGGAACGAATTAACTAAGTAATCGTTCTTAAATACCAATGATTATTTTAAAGGCTGAGGAGACAGAATCAATGAAGAAAAACGCTCTATGGGTCGCGGCAGTTGCTGCCGGTGTTGCCGCTGTTGCATATAAGTTCGTATCGGACAAGAAAAAAGAGACCGCCAAAAGTCTCGATTCCACCCAATCGTGGATATCTAACGCTGAGCAGCACTTGCAGAAGATCAACTTGAAACTTCACTCGAACGACCATTCAGCTGCATAACCCAATTCTCAGAGTTGACGCGTAGCCTAACTCTGGACGTAGCAAATGAGATTTCAATCTCCAGTTGACAATCAGTCTTGCTAGGGACACCAACACCCGAAAGAGTAAGACCCTACACTGTTCAATCGTTCAATCAATTCGTTCTGATAATCTTTATTATGACTGTTCTATAATTGGACAGACTTGGACTAATCTTCTCACCATTGAGACTTTCTTACCTGTTTACATTCAATTGAGCCTAAATCTAGGCAAATAAGATTGTATAATTCGCACAATGTCGCGAGGATCGATTGACTTTCACAAGAACAGGTTTACGGACCGTAAATCAAACTTGCTCAAAACGATCTTAAAACGGGGGATATTAGCTTCTAGCCTTGTTTTAGTCTTTCTCGGAGCACAAGCCGTTCCAACACAGGTTCCGACTACCAAGGAATCAGATGCCGTATTTGAGGCTAAAGTTCGCCCGACTCTTCAGGCAAAATGCGTAGCCTGCCACGGTCCGAAGCAACAAATTGGTGGATTAAGGCTCGATAGGCCTGTCCCGGCCAATTTAGCGCCAATCATCGCTGACGCAATATCTTATAAAGGTGGTCTTAAGATGCCGCCATCTGGAAAGCTGCCGGCTGATGAGCTTGCAGCGCTCACTACATGGGCAAAGGCGGGAGCTCCTTGGCCAACGGCTAAGCCGATCGTCAAGCCAAAAGGGACTTTTTGGGCTTTTGTACCGCCGAAGACCCCAGCTCTGCCAAAGGTGAAGAATAAATCGTGGGCGACAAATCCGCTTGATGCATTCATCTTGGCGGAATTAGAATCAAAGGGACTTAAGCCGGCGCCAGCGGCTGACCGAAGAACGCTTATACGAAGAGCCACTCTTGACTTGACCGGGCTTCCGCCGACGCCTCAGGAGATTGACAATTTTCTCGCCGATAAGCAACCGAATTCTTTTGAGCGATTAGTTGATCGCCTGCTTGCTTCGCCTGCCTATGGCGAACGATGGGGTCGACACTGGCTTGACGTCGCTCGATACGCCGACTCCAATGGTCTTGATGAAAATCTCGTTTTTGTGAATGCCTGGCGGTATAGAGATTGGGTCATCAAGTCGATCAATAACGATAAGCCAATCAGTCGATTTATTCAGGAACAGATTGCGGGAGACATCATTCCCGGTGCTGGCGATGATGGAATTGTCGCTACTGGATACTTGGCAATTGGCGGAAAAATGCTTGCTGAAGATGATCCGGTTAAGCAAGAAATGGACATTATTGATGAGCAAGTTGACACGCTCACCAAGACGTTCCTAGGGCTTACGGTCGGGTGTGCAAGGTGCCATGACCACAAATTTGATCCTATTTCGGCCAAAGACTACTACTCAATGGCGGCGATCTTTAAGTCAACTAAGACAATGCTCAACTTCCGGGTTGTTGCGGATTGGAACGAAAGAGCGTTAGGAACCAAGGAAGAGAAAGACAAAGTAGCCTCCATTGAAGCTCAGGTCAAGGCTAAAACGGAGACCGCGGATAAGAAGCGAAAGGCAGCCAGCGAGGTGCTGTTAAAAGAACTTCAACCTCAAGTTTCGGCATACGAAAAAGCAGGTCGAGAACTTATTGAAGCTGAGAAAGGCAAAGTTGAACTTAAACCAACTATCTCAACTCCTAATGGAGTTGCACCGGCTGATGCGATTGTCCTTGAAGCCGAGGATTTTGTTGTGGGCAATGTAAGTAAGGACAAGACTGGCTTTGGCAAAGGAATTGGCGTTCTTGTCAACATTGGTAACTTCCCTAACGTCACCGAATACGAAGTGAATGTACCGACGGCTGGCGCTTACCAGCTTGACCTTCGATACGCTTCAAATGATTCAAGACCGATTGTTGTTTATGCCAACGGATCCGTGGTTCTTTCGAATGCGGCCGCCAAAATCACCGGTGGATTTGATCCTGATCACCAACAGTGGCATTCAGAAGGCATTTTTATGCTAAATGCTGGAAAGAACACGATTAAGTTTCACCGGGAAAGCTACTTCCCCCACATCGACAAATTCTTGTTGATTTCTCGACCAGGTCAAACTCCTACCGATGTTTTAGATTACATTGCCAAGAAAAACAATCTGATTCCCGAGATTGTCAAAGACGTTTCGGAAAGAATCAAGAATAAGATCGATATTCGAATTGAGCTTCCGGATAAGGCAGACCACCTCTTCCCTGCTCCGATATCTAAGGAACTCAAAGTTTTGGGCGAAGAAGTTAGCGCTCTCAATAAATCAAAGCCTAAATTGTCCCGAGCAATGGCAGTCGAAGAAGGAAAACCAACGAATCTTAAGGTTCATCTTCGAGGGAACTACTTGACCTTGGGCGAACCAACGACACGGCGCTTCCCTACTGTCATTTCCGAACCTAACCAGCCAAACTTGCCCGAAAATTCAAGCGGACGACTTGAACTCGCTAACTGGATGACAGATGGAAAAAATCCGCTTACGGCACGAGTTTTTGTCAACCGAGTATGGCGATGGCGATTTGGTAAGGGTCTCGTTGGATCAACCGACAATTTTGGCGCACTTGGTGAATTGCCGAGCCACCCAGAGTTGTTAGACTGGCTCGCAACTACTTTTGTAAAAGAGGACAATTGGAGCCTGAAAAAGCTCCACAAACGGATCATGCTCACGAATACCTATCAAATGAGTGGGCAATATGATACGAAAGCGGCAAATCTTGATCCGGATGATCGAATGCTTTGGCGATTCCCAAGAAAACGACTTGAAGCGGAAGCAATTCGTGACAGCATCTTGTCTGTTGCTGGAACATTGGACCGAAAAATGGGCGGAAGCCTCATGAATTTCCAGCCTCGGGAGTACGTTACAAGTACTGCTAGCTCCGATCCAATTGACTACAACGGAAACCGCCGAGCGGTCTACCTTCCGGTTATTCGAGCGGCACTGTATGATGTGTACACTGCGTTTGACTTTGGCGATCCAACCGTCATGAACGGTGACCGATCGAGCACTACGGTCGCTCCTCAAGCACTATTCATGCTGAATAGTAAGGTCATGATGAATGCCACGAAAGCAATGGCTGAATCAACGTTGAAAAAGACCGGACTAAGTGATTCACAGCGTATTCGTTTACTCTATTTGACATGTTATGGTCGCCCAGCAACAGATGCTGAAGTAACCCTTTCCCTCGGCTTTCTTGGCCGATTTCAGACCGCTTATGCAAAAGCGAAAGACCCTCGGATGAGTGCCTGGCAAAGCCTCTGCAAATCCCTGATTGCCGCCAACGAGTTTATTTATGTGGAATAAGGACTTCATTTCTCGACGTGACCTGCTCAAAGACAGTGCCATTGGGTTCGGTAACTTAGCGTTTCTGAGTCTTCTTGCTGAGCAGGGTCTTGCTAGCGACGGAAAACCCGACAGTCGAAATCCGTTGGCGCCAAAACCTCCTCAGTTCCCGGCCAAGGCCAAGCGCGTTATTTTTGTATTCCTGCATGGCGGACCGAGCCAAGTTGATACCTTTGATCATAAGCCACTTCTGACTCGTGACCATGGCAAGCCATTCACTGGCGAAATGCCCCGAATTGTTTCTTCTCCGACTGGCAACCTTTTGAAGAGCCCTTGGGAGTTCAAACATTACGGTAAGAGCGGTATCGAGGTCAGCGACCTCTTCCCGCACGTCGGTAGTTGCGTTGACGATCTGTGCTTCATCAACTCAATGTATGGTTCTAACTCCCGCCACGGTGGTGCTCTGTTGGAACTCCATACTGGTAGTGACACGTTTGTTCGCCCTTCGATGGGATCTTGGGTTACCTACGGCCTTGGAACCGAGAATCAAAATCTTCCAGGTTTCCTAACCATTTGTCCAACCCTAAGCCATGGAGGAGTCAACAACTGGAGTTCCGCATTCCTTCCGGCTTACACCCAAGGTACGCCAATTGGCAACGCGAGTATTGAAGCCGGAAACGCCAAGATTCCATTTATTCAAAACAGCGAAACTCCTGCGGAGGCTCAGAAACTTGAAATTGAGATGCTGAAGCAACTCAGTAAGGACCAATTGGCTCACCTTGGTCCCGATCCAGCCCTAGAAGGCAGAATTAGCTCGTTCGAACTCGCCTTTCGGATGCAGTTGGCTGCACCTGAGCTTCAGGAGATTACGGGAGAAACCAAGGCAACTCGAGACCTATATGGACTGGATGATCCTAAGACCAAGAACTTTGCTCACCAATGTCTGCTAGCTCGACGATTCTCCGAGAAAGGGGTTCGTTTTGTTCAGGTCACTCACTCATACAAATGGGACCAACACGGTGAACTCCGGAAGGACCACGCAAGCAACGCAGCTGAAGTCGACAAACCGATTGCTGGTTTGCTGAAGGACCTCAAAGCACGTGGAATGTTAAAGGATACGCTCGTCGTCATCAGTGGCGAATTCGGTCGGACTCCTGTAGCTCAAGGCGACGATGGTCGAGACCATAATCCGCACGGCTTTACGACGATCCTTGCAGGTGGAGGAGTCAAGGCTGGAATCAAGTATGGCGCGACCGACGATTACGGCTTCTTCTCTGTGAAAGATAAGGTTCATATTCATGACCTTCACGCAACGATGCTGCACTTATTAGGAATTGATCACACGAAATTGACCTACTTCCATAGCGGTCGCAATTACCGTTTGACCGATGTTCACGGCGAGATTGTCAAAGGCATCTTAGCGTAGTTTAAGCCCCCCGGGAAAACTCTCGGGGTAATTGAACTCCAATTGCAACCTCCGACTCGGTCTTTGGTTGGGCGTTTGAAGAACCGCCTGCAGCAGCAGCCCTTCGATTGATAGACGCTGAAATTGTCATGAAATGTTCGGTTTAATGACTTGTTTTGACAAAATCGTTCTAGGCTCACCAGGGAACCTAAGCGATGGCTTTGGGTAGTCGTTAGGCCAGCTTCAACGAAGGTAAACTAGAACTCATATGTTCCTCGACGAGGCGATTGTCGAATTCTCCTCGGGAAAGGGGGGTTCTGGCGCGGTAGCCTTCCACACAGAAAAACACGTTCCCCGCGGCGGTCCCAATGGTGCCGACGGCGGTAAGGGTGGCGACGTCATTCTTATTGCTGACCGAGCCAAGCGAACGCTCTATGACTTTAAGTTGCTTGATCACTACGAAGCAGATAGTGGCGTCCATGGCCTTGGAAACAAGCGTGGTAAGAATGCCAAAGACATTGAGATCAAGATTCCAATTGGCACGATTGTAACCGACTTCCATACTGGCGAAAAAATTGTAGACTTTACCAAGCACGGAATGCGGTTTGTCATTGCCAAGGGTGGACGAGGCGGGCATGGAAACATGCACTATGTCAACTCCGTTCGGCAAGCCCCAAACTTTGCTGAGAAAGGCGGTCCAAGCGAAAGGATCAAGGTTCAGCTAGAGCTAAAACTATTAGCAGACGTGGGATTGATCGGTATGCCCAATGCCGGCAAGAGCACCCTGATCAGCAACATTTCGGCCGCTAAGCCAAAGATTGCCGACTACCCGTTTACCACTATTGTTCCGAATCTGGGAGTGGTTCAGTTCCGAGAATACTCGTTTACGGTAGCTGATATGCCCGGACTTATTCTTGGCGCGAGCGAAGGTATCGGGCTTGGAATTCAATTCCTCAAACACGTTCAACGAACGCGAGTCCTTGTTCACATCGTTGATGTCTTCCCAGTCGATGAATCTGATCCACTTGAAAATTACAAGATCATTGAGAACGAACTTAAGGCGTACTCGGAAGAAATATTTGCCAGACCTCGATTGATTGCTCTCAACAAAACTGATCTTATTGACTCCGAAAGAGTTGATGAGCTTAAAGAAATATTCGCACAATTTGGTCACCCGGTTTACGCAATCTCTGCGGCTACCAGTATTGGTCTCGAACCACTATTGGACGAAGTTGCTCAGCTCGTTGAAGCAAATACACCAGAAGAGGAAATTCCGGTGGTAATGCCGGCGCTTATGATGCAAGGCGAAGACTTCTGGGAAGTTATCGAGGAAGAAGATGGTTACCGAGTTCGAGGCAAACGGGTTGAACGAATGGTGGCAATGAGTGACTTAGAAAGCCGAGATTCGGTTCGATATCTTCAACGAAGGCTCGAGAAAATTGGCATCTTTACCAAACTAAAAGAAGCTGGAATTGAAGAAGGCGATGCAGTTTCTATTGGCGAATTCGAATTTGAATACAAGGACGAAAGATGAGAATTGGAATCCTTGGCGGCACATTTGATCCGCCCCACTATGGTCACTTGAAGCTTGCCGAAGCGGCAATTGAGACCTTAGACCTCGATGAAGTGATCTTGCTGCCAGCAAACGTTAATCCATTTAAGCAAACAGCTCGAATAGCTTCAACAAAGGACCGAATGGCGATGGTTCAACTGATGCAGAAGAGAAACGCAAAACTCTCTTTCTCCGATATGGAAATTACCCGGGGCGGTGTGAGTTATACCGTTGACACATTGGGCGAGCTTCAAATGGTTCATCCGGGTGAATATTGGTTCATTTTGGGTGCCGACGCGGTTGGAAACTTCATGGAATGGAAGAATCCCCAGAGGATTCTAAGACTGTGCCGATTAGCGGTTGCGGTCCGCCCACCGATTAATATTGACGACTTAAAATTACAATTGCCCGACGATTTTCGGGACAAAATCGACATCATTGAGATGACTGCTACTGAAGAGTCCTCATCAACAATTCGCGATAGAGTCATCCGCGGACTACCAATCCAAAACATGACTACTCCCGAAGTCGTTGACTATATAAGAAATAATAAGCTGTACAAATGACATCCGCCGAGAAAGTTGAACTCATTAAGGACGCTGCTGACGATATGAAAGCAGAGAGAATTGAAGTCCTAGACGTGCGAAAGAAAACGTCCGTTGCCGACTACTTCATCGTATGTAGCGGTACGTCTGACCGCCACGTTGACTCCATCGCTGACCGAGTCGCCGAGAAGTTGCTGCCAAGCAAAATTAAGCCGTTTCGAACCGAAGGTGAGAAAAGCGGTTGGATTTTGCAAGATTACGGCGACATCATCTTTCATGTGATGAAGGAAGAGCAACGCCAGTTTTACGATTTGGAAGCGCTTTGGGAATCGATTCAACCCAACCCGGACTTAGAATTGTAATTTAAGAAGTTTTCGTACTTCTTCGAATAATAGAAGTCACCTGAAACGTCTTTGAGTAAGAAAGCAATATTTCATTGTTGGGTTCTCTCCGATCCCAATCTTGACCTATCATTGAATTTAACATGGATCCGAAGCAGAAAGTTGTTGACCTGAAGGCTGAGCTCTCTCGCATTAAGGCGAAACTATCTGCGTCATCAGATCGTGATATCATCGAGGCTCTGCAATTCAAAGCTGATGCGCTGACCGACCAAATTGCTGCAACGGTCAAAGAAGTAGAAGCCGCAGAAGAGGCGGCAGCCTTGGTTGAGCCAACCGAGGAAATTGGAGTTGATGAAATTGAACGGCAGATTCGGCTAGCCCGAGCCCATATTGCTGGAGATCGAAAGCCGGCTGCTCGAGACATTATGGCTCGACTTGAAAAGGCGGCGCCAAACAATGTTGATGTTTTGGAGCTGAAGGCGGACATGCTGATTGCGAGTAAAGACATGACCAATGCTTTGCCGCTCCTGCAAAAGGCACTCAAGGTTGATCCCAAGAACGTAACGGTGGAGAAAAAGCTTGCGGAAGTCGCAATGCGAGCCGCGACTATGGGATCAATTGATGATCAGCTCCGATCTGGGCTTAATGGAACCTTGATTGCCGAAGGAGACATGAAGGCAACTCCAACTGTCGCCACAGTTTGTAGCTTGTTCTTGCCTGGATTGGGACATATGTTTGTCGGCATGACAACAAAGGGGATCGTCTATATTACGGTTTGGATCTTGTCAGTTATTCCCCTCGCTTACTTGATGCGAATTGAGCTCAATCGCATCCGGGGCAACATGAACTTTTTTAGTCCTTCGATGGCGATCATCGGGCTTTTCTTTGTCGCGGCAATGTGCTGGTTCGTAGCTTTGTTTGAGTGTGCTGCCCTTGGCAAAAAGCCCGGTAGTGGCAAACGAAAAACGATTGAGCACCCTAAGCCACCGGTTGACTTGCCGTTCGAGTAGTTAGCCTCTCGACTTCTTCAATTCTTCAACCAATTGCATCTGCGAAGCGGTGATGGTGAGGTCACTACGAGTGCGTTCTAAAACCGCTCGGAGGGCATCAACCGCTCGTCTTAGTCCATTTGTAAGTGAGTCTGGAAAGTCGAAGGTCACGAGTTCTTCATAGATTGCGTCCATGTACTTGAGGATGCGTTCTGCCTCTTCCATTCTTCCCTTTCGGATTTCGTCCAAAGCGAAGCGACGAACTTCGCTAGCCGCTTCGGTAGCGCCGTGGAGGTAAGCCATGGTCTGGGCGCCAAGTGAAGATGGCGAAGGAAGTTCTCGGTTTTGAACGATTGCCATGACACAAGCGGCTTCGACCATTTCCTTTTCTGTGTCGTGGAGGTAGGAGAGCGAAAGCTCAGGGTATGGTTTCATAAGTCCCCGAACCTCGACCGCTACGGTCATCGCTTCATCGAGAAGGGCTTTAGATTCATCAAATTGGTGACGATGGATATGTCGGATGGACTTCGCACTGAGTTGTCCTAGTTTTCTACAGAGGAGAAGAATCTTTTCTCGCGCTAGATGAAGTTCGGTGGAGTGAGCGCGGAGTTCTTCCCAGCCAGATGTGTTGGTCACGTATGATGGGACGGTTGAGGAAGCATATTTGCCTCCTTAAGAAGCGGACTCTTTCTAATTCGCCTTGTACCCTCGCCAGGTTCGCCAAAAAAACAATTCAGATAAGATTCTAGGGAATTGGCTTACCGGCTTCTCCATTCGGAGAAGCATCTCTTTTTGGTTTCCTTACCCTTGCCCTAACTCCTACATCAATTTTTGTCGATTGAGGCTGACCCAACGCTTCTCGCCAATGATCACGTGGTCTAAAACTTTGATGTCCAGTAACTTCCCTGCCTCGACAATCTTCGCCGTCACAGCAACATCTTCCGCGCTTGGCTCCGGGTCGCCACTTGGGTGGTTGTGAGCTACGATCACGCCAACTGCGCCTTCACGGACGGCTTCCCGAAAAATCTCCCGAAGACCAACAATCGATGCGTTTGCGGTCCCGATGTGGATCGTAGCAACCCTTAAGATTTCATTCTTGGCATCCAGATAGATCGCCACAAAGTGTTCTTGGCGTTCATGTCGAAGATCATCAAGCAAGTCCGCTACATCAGATGGATCATTAATCGATTCAATATCTGATTCTCCTCGCCCCACAATTCCGACCTTTTGCCCCAGAATAAACATCGCCATTAATCGCTCCGCCTCATCACGGGTTAAGTCAAACTCCTTTTGAAGTTCCTCAAGCGAGAGATCGGCCAATTTTCGCAATTTACGATTAGCAAGCAGTAATTCACGGGCAACAGGAACCCAACGATCAACATCATCATCGCTTTTGGATACTGCATAAGCCAATAACTCAGTCGGCATTGCCGATTTCAGGCCAATCGTCCTTAACCGGGTCAGCGTTTCCGAATTCATTTGAACCTTATAGGACGGTCAGAGGAATTTTGGTATTGGCACCTGGTTCGGTCCATTTACCGTCTTGCTTCAACAAATTGACTAATTCTTCCACGCCTTGCTCTTGTGGAATTCCGTTTTTGACAACTTCTCTGCTTCGGTAAAGGGTGATCTTTCCGCCTGCTGCACCAACATAACCGTAATCAGCGTCGGCCATTTCTCCCGGACCGTTAACAATGCAGCCCATTACGGCAATATCAAGCCCGACCAAATGTTTGGTTGCTTCCCTTACTTCCCTTAGAACGGTCGGCAAATTAAACTTCGTTCGTCCGCAAGATGGGCAGGCAATGTACTCAACTTTGGTTTTCCGGAGTCCAATCGATTGGAGAATATCGTAGCAAACCGGAATCTCCATTTTTGGATCTTCGCTAAGGCTTACGCGGATGGTGTCGCCGATGCCTTCCATGAGAAGGGTCGCGATCCCGGCGGTGCTTTTGATTCGAGCATAGTCTCCGTCTCCAGCTTCGGTTACGCCGAGGTGCATTGGATAAGCCATTCCCTCTTCAGCCATCCGTTGGACCATCAGGCGGTTGGCGGCGACCATTATCTGAACGCGGCTGGCTTTGCAGGAGATGTTGAGGTTGCGGTAGTCGTGTTTTTCGCAGAGTCTCAGGTATTCCATGGCGGATTCGATCATTCCCGCAGGAGTATCGCCATACGTAACCATTACTCGTTCGGATAACGAACCATGATTCACTCCGATGCGCATGGCCCGATTATGTTTTTTGCATGCATCCAGCACCGGAACAAGGCTATCTTCAATGGCTTGAAGTTCAAGTTTTTGTTCGTCTTCCGAATAAGCAAGTTCTTCCCTAAGAAGTGCGACTTCGTCGCCTTCCCTTCCCCTCATGTCGACATTTTTACGACTGCCGTGACGCTTAAAAACGAATAAGCCTGGATTGATTCGAACTTCATCAACGTGTTTAGCGGCTTCAACGGCGATATCGGTTCCTTGATGGTGGACATCTGCAGTTAGAGGAACGTATTGGTATCGCTCCGTAACCTTAGCTCGAATTGCTTCGAGGCACTGCGCCTCCCCTAGAGTCGGAGTTGTCACCCTAACCAGTTCACATCCGATCTTATGAAGCTCAATGATCTCTTCGACGCAAGCTTCTATGTTCCGGGTTTCTTCGGTGATCATAGATTGAACCAAGACATGATGCCCGCTGCCAATGGTCATGTTTCCGATCTTGCAAGGTGAAGTTTGACGGCGCGGATAAGTTACGTCGAGATTCATAGTTATGCCTTTATTCTGACATACCTAGAATCGGCATCCAATTTGCAGAATAAGCCTTGGTAGGTACGAAGTCTGGTAAAAGGAACAAAGACCTGGATTTGAACCACCAAGGAATTAGGATTATGGATGCAATTAATAGAACTTTTGTAGGGGTGCGTGTTCCACCGGAACTCCTTCCGGTCATTGACGCAGCCCTCCTTCACTTGAAACGCAAGCCGGGAATACTGGATATGCGTTGGAATCAGCCTTCTGAGTATTTCTTGAATCTTGTCACTTTGGGAGAGATTTCTGTGGCGACTATGGCCAGAGCGGTTCCGTTGGTCGCACAGGTTGCCAATGAGAGTCATGCTTTTTCCTTAACACTCGAAAAATTTGTTGGACTTCCAAATATGATTCAACCTCGATTTGCAATCCTACAATTAACCGGAGAAGGTGCCGAAACTTGCATCAATATTGCTAATCAATTAGAACTAGTCACTCGGTCGGTATTACCACCCCGTGAAGGAAAGCCTTTTCATCCTCACTTAGTGATGGGGCGAATCAAAACCGAGAGTGAACAGCTTCGAGTCGCTTTAGGCAGAGCCCTCAAAATGCCGGATCAGCCGGCGATCGGAACTTGGGATATCACTCACCTAGATATTGCGATCACGACATCTAGCACGTCTGGGGTCGGATACAAAGCGATCGAAACATTCCCGCTAAGACCTGCCTCATAAGAAATTAGGACAAAACCCAAGAAACTGCTTGCACAGTAACAAGAACTGGCGTATTGTTTGAGTAGACGACGCCGTCTCCGTGCAACATCGGTCTCGACGCCGCCTAATTTTGTTCACAGGAGGAAATTTAGGTGCAGCGATATTCACCAGATAACATCAGAAACGTCGCCGTGGTAGGCCACGGCAGTTGCGGAAAAACAATGCTGATTGAGCATATGCTCTATACAGCAAATGCCACCGACCGGGTCGGGTCCGTTGAGGCGGGCAACACCCAAAGTGACTTTGATCCCCTTGAGATAAGACGGAAAATTTCCCTCTCATCAAGTGTGCTCCCCCTCGAATGGCACGGGTGCAAGATCAATTTGATTGACGTGCCAGGCTATCCCGACTTCATCGGCGAGCTTCATTGTGTTGCTCGTGCAGTTGAGAGCTTTATTCTTGTTTGCGAAGCTAAACGAGATTTGGACGTAGGTTTCGAACTTGCGTGGGAGATTGCGGAACAGTACGGCCTCGCCAAGTGTATTTTTGTCAATAAACTTGAGCGCGACAATGCGGACTATGAGGGCTTAATTGAGACCTTACACGAACGATATGGTCGATCGGTCGTTGGCGTTCAGATTCCGATTGGACACCAAGCTGCGTTCTCCGGCGTGCTTGACTTGCCCCGAATGAAAGTCTATAAGGGCAGGGATCGAGGCGTAGAGATTGAAGATATTCCGAGTGGTTACCAGGAAGAAGCCGATTATCGACGGGAAAAGATGATGGATGCGGCCGCCGAAGGTGACGATGATCTCGCCATGAAGTATTTGGAAGGTGCAGATCTTTCGGAGGATGAAGTTGAACACGGCCTTCTTGTCGGTGTTGAGCGAGGGCGAGTTGTGCCCGTCACCGTTGGCTCGGCAATGAGTGGAATTGGGGTTGCGACTCTTCTTGACCGAATCACGAAAGAGCTTCCTTCTCCAACCGAAGCGCCAAAGGACGTTAATGGGATGTCGATCCATAAGTCAGGTGCAGAACCGATTGGTGCCAACGATGAGAATGCTCCGCTATCATCGCTTTGCTTTAAGACGACGGCTGACCCATTTGTTGGAAAGATCAACTATCTGCGCGTTTTCAATGGCGCAATTCGGGTTGACGACCAGGTTGCCAACGTTAATCGCGAGAACGACGAGCGACTACATAACTTGTTTTTCCCTCACGGCAAGACCCAGGAGCCTGCTACTCATGTTGGACCGGGCGATATTTGCGCGGTCGCCAAGCTAACCAATACACATACTGGAGACACATTGGCTGGGCTCAAGAGCAAGATGCTGTTGGCTCCGATTGAAATGCCGGACCCCGTTTATCGTATCGCGATTGCGCCAAAAACAAAGGCGGATGAAGATAAGTTGCCAACTGCGCTCGAAAAGCTAATGGATGAAGATCCAACTTTCCGAGCCTATCGGGATTCTTCTGCCCACCAAGAAATCATTGAAGGAATGGGCGACATTCACCTCGATACTCTGATTGAGAGGCTCAAGGCGAAATTTGGTGTCAACGTTACATTAGAAGATGCCAAGGTTCCTTACAAGGAGACAATTAGAGCAAAGTCGAAAGCCCAGGGACGACACAAGCGTCAATCTGGTGGCAAGGGACAATTTGGAGATTGCTGGATTGAAATTGAACCACTTGGTCGAGGCGATGGATTTGTCTTTGAGAACAAAGTTGTCGGTGGTGCGATTCCTAAGAACTTTATCCCAGCAATCGAGAAAGGAATTCGGGAGACGATGGACCATGGATTTGTGGCTGGATTCCCAGCTATGGACTTTAAGGTAACCGTCGTTGATGGTTCCTACCATGACGTTGACTCAAATGAGATGGCGTTCAAAATGGCTGGTGCGATAGCGATTAGGGCAGCGATTGAGTCGTCAGATCCGGTTATTTTGGAACCAATTATTGAAGTTGAGGTCGATGTATTGGACGATCAAGTTGGCGACGTGGTCGGGGACCTAAATGGTCGAAGAGGTCAACTGCTGGGAATGGATCAGGTTTCCAATGGAAAATCCAGGATTCGGGCCTTAGTTCCGATGGCGAATATGACTCGTTATGCACTTGACTTAAGGTCAATCACGAAAGGGCGTGGTCGCTTTAGGCAGCATTTTGCTCAATACGCTGAAATTCCTTATCCTGAACAACAGGCGCTTATCGCAGCTCATGTAAAGCAGCGACTAGAGCACGAAGCGCATCACTAGGTGAATACCGAAGTTCGGTCACTGGAAATTTCTGTGACCGGACCTTATGCCGCTTTCTTAGTGTTAGGATCTTCGGTAAGCGAAAACTCAATTTTTGCTCGTTCAACGACGTCTACCATTTGCTCATTGGTCAGGTCAATCTTCGAGAAGAACTGCTCGGACGAAAACTCTATTTCGAGTCCAGTGATGGGCGGGAATCCCATTTCGCATGCAATGGCTTTCGCAGCAGCCAAAACCATGCTCATTTCGACATCAATCTCCGATGACTCGGGGGAACCTAGATACTTGATGGCGTCCCGTATATAGGGTGCTAACTTCCAGCTTTGAGCAAGCTTCTCGCTTACCATCTGATGGTTGTAACCACAAATCTGGTTTGCTCCTTCGACAATGCTGAGATGACGGACTCGAGCAGCGAGAATTGACTGATTGAGCTCATGAGGGCTGTGCTTATCCATCGCAAGGAAACCAACATCATGGATTAACCCTATCATGTATGCATTGTCTTGCTTGGACCGATTAATAAGCACCATGATCTCGCGCGCAACAGTAGCCGTGACCTTACAATGCTCCATGAAGGTCTTCTTTTTGAATTCAGGGGCTTGCGACTTCTCAAGAGTGAATTGTTCGTAACCAAGCGTTACTGCAATTTGCTTCATTCGGTTTACGCCAATCACATTAATGGCTCGGATGATATTTTCGCATTGCCCAGTTCCAAACTGGGGCGAATTCGCCACTTTCATTACTTTGATGCCAAGACCAGCATCCTCTCCAATCACATTGGCGAGTTCTCGTGACGAAACATTTTCCTGTGCGAATAATCTAAGCAGGTTCAAAACTGCCATAGGCAACACTGGCAACGTTTCGCTCCGCGCTATTTTCATGCACAATCTTTCGAAACTCATATATTAAGTATCGGGGCACAGAATTCAAAATCTCATATAGTCAATGTATATTCTTATGCCTTTATGAAACCAATGATATACCTTGAGCGTACTATACTCATGTAATTGAGCGTTTGACTATCATGGCTGACTATTACCACTTGCTCGGTGTCCCTCGAAGCGCGGACGAAAAAGAGATTAAATCTGCGTACCGAAAGCTAGCACGCAAGCTCCACCCCGACGTCAATCCCGGGGACAAGAGCGCCGAAGCTAAGTTCAAACAAGTGAGTGAAGCTTACGAAGTACTGGGTGATCCTGAAAAGCGAAAAATGTACGATCAGTACGGCGAAAATTGGGAACAAGCCAAGAACATGCAAGGCCAAGACATGGACTTCGGCGGGGCCCACATGGGCAATATGGGTGGCTTCGGATCAATCTTCGAACAATTCTTCGGAGGTGCTCAACAAGGTGGTGGATTTCGAATCCAAGATATTGAAGCTTCACAACCTAGAGATATTGAGCGGGAAATAGAGCTGACCATGGAAGAGATTGATGCCGGATGTTCTCGAACTCTGACCTATCAAACCATGGATGCTCAACAGACAAGGGGTCAAGTAGCCACAGTTCCTTCTACAAAAAAAGTTGAAGTGAAGATCCCGGCTGGAATTGGCGACGGAAAGAAACTTAGAGTTCCAAGCAAGGGTCATGCCGGGGTTGGCGGAAAGGCGGGAGACCTGTACGTCACTATTCGATGGGCAAAACATCCTTTGTTCAAAGTACACGGTGAAAATCTCGAAGTTGAAGTACCCGTATCGTTTACTAAGGCCGCTTTAGGCGGTGAAATTTCCATTCCTACGCTTCGCAAGAAAATGACGATGAAGATTCCGGCTGGATCACAGTCTGGTCAGGTGTTCAGGCTTGCAAATCAAGGCATCACCAAGTTAGGTGCCGGTAAAGGAGATCTGATGGCCCGATTAAAGATCACCGTACCAAAGACGCTTTCAGGAGAACAAAAGCTATTGCTCCAGAAACTTTCGGAGATTGAAGACAAATGAGGCACGAAAATCAGCCGGTTTATATGATTGGCGTTGCGGCTCAATTGTGCAATGTCCACCCCCAGACCCTACGCCAATATGAGCGAATTGGGTTGGTTATTCCTTCTCGGGTTGGTGCAAAGAATCGGCTTTATTCGGAGTTCGATATTCTTCGAGTTCGCAGAATTCAACGACTTACACAGGAACTGGGAGTGAACTTAGCCGGAGTCGAAATTATCCTTCGTTTACTCGATGAAATGGAAGAGACAAGGGTGGATATGGAGAACCAATTGGCAGACTATATTTCTGAGGCCGAAAACCGAATTGTCTCGATGATGGAAAACCGAAACATTTTGCTCAAGAAAGATGAATCCTTGCTCCCGGTACCAAATATCAAGGTTCGGAAATCGACTCAACTTTAGGCATATTCGTATCAATCACGATTGATGTGGTCATATCAGCCAATACATTGGTCACTGACCGCATTCGGGCGATAATCCAGTCAACTGTCAAGAGGATCGGCAAAACCTCGGGAGAAATGCCTAGAGTGCCCAAAATGACTGCTAGCGATATGATTCCGGCTTCTGGAACTCCCGCAATGCCTAATGCGGTTAGAACGCAGAGAAAGGCAATCGAAATTTGGGTAACGATTGGAAGGTTCAAGCCAAGCCCTTGGGCAACAATCATGACTCCAAACGCTTCGTAAAGCAAAATTCCGTCGTTGTTGAGGTTGGTACCGATACAAGCTCCCATTCGAGAGCTTTCTTTCGAGATTCCAAGTTTATCGAGGGCCTTGAGGGTCAGGGGAAGAGAGGCGAGACTACTGTTGATTCCAAACGCGTTCGTCACCGGTTCTGCGGCCGCCTGCCAGAAATCCTTAAGCTTGACACGCTTCGTTAACAGGATCCAGCAAGGATAGACGATAAATGATTGTATGCAGAGACCAAGGATCACGAAGAAGACATAAGGAAGGAGTCCGGTCAAACGCGTAAAGCCATTTTCGCCTACGCTCTTCGCCACGACCGCCAATACCGCGATTGGCGTCAGCATCACGAGCCACGTTATAACCCGCTCCGAGATTTTATATCCACCATGGATGACTCGTTCCCAATCGGCGATCCAAGGTTCGTTATCATTTTTGAATGCGCGCAAAGCGCATCCGATCAGTACGGCGAGAAACGCGACTGCAAGGATGTTTGAAGTTGCAAAGGGCTCGACAATGCTCTTTGGCAACAAGTTCTGAATGAACCCAACGAGGTCAACTTTATGGTCCTTTGCTTGTGAAAGCAACCCTGTATCAGGAATCTTTGCGCCAATGTTAAGATTCTGGCCTGGCCTAAAGATATTGGCGAGAGAGATACCAATCGTGGCAGCAATTACTGTATTGATTGCAACAACGCCAAGAAACCTTCGAGCGGACTTCCAGCGGACCTCTGAACTGACAATTGCGTCCAGAATTGCGAAGAAGAGCAGGGGTGCGGCCACTGCCTTTATCAAGTCGATATAGGTCTTCCCTACTTGCCCCAACGGTGCAGCGCCCTTGCCAAGCACAAGCCCAAGAATGATTCCAACAATAATGGAGGCAATGATGAAAGCCGTTGATCGAATTGCTTTTCCGGCAATCATGCCCGAAGTATAAACAAGAATCCCCTTGAATTCAATGATTCAAGGGGATTCTTTAGAAGTTGACTGGTTTAGATTACTCGACTACTTCGCCAAAGCCTTCAGGGCTAGATGCCATGTCGCTTAGGGATGGGAAGTTGAGTGACTCAAATTCTTCATCAAAATCCAGGTCATCTGACTCAACGAGAGCTTGGAGAGATTGCTCAGCCCATGATCCGCGTTGGACGTTGACATCGATATCTCGATACTGTTTGACACCCGTACCAGACGGAATCAATCGACCAAGGATAACGTTCTCTTTCAGACCGATCAGGTGATCTCGCTTTCCTCGGACAGCCGCTTCGGTAAGGACGCGGGTTGTCTTTTGGAACGATGCAGCTGACAAGAATGAGTCTGTTGCCAAAGATGCTTCGGTGATACCGAGAAGTATCCAGTTTGCACTGGCTTCTTTCGGATCACGCTCGATGTTTTCTCCGGAAATAGGGTCAATGTACTTGATCTTCTTACCGCTGTGGAGAGCTTCTCGAACCGCTTCGTTTGCTCTTTGGAACGCAAATCGGTCAACGATCTGTCCAGGAAGGAATGGTGTATCGCCTGGTTCCTTGACCTGTCGCTTTCGCATCATCTGTCGAATGATAACTTCAACGTGCTTATCATTGATGTCTACACCTTGGCTCTTATAAACGCTTTGAAGGTTTTCGACGAAGTACTCGTGTACAGCGGCGGCACCGGCAAGCTCAAGAACTTCATGCGGATCTCTTGGACCTTCGGTAAGAGGGTCTCCCTTGATAACCTTGTTACCCTTTTCGACCGGCAACTTACCGAGTGGCGGAACCAAGATCGGATAGATGATGTGGACGTTGCTTATTTCAGCCTTTCTCAAAGTCGCAATCATTGCGGTAGTGAGCTTTTGTCCAACAACCTTGTGGAGACCATTTTTGTAGGTTCCCGTGTTATCGGATGGCCAAACCTGGACATCGCTGATGTAGGCATCTTTGATTGGACCCATTACGGCAACATCGGCTTCGATAACGATGAATCGTCCAAAGCTTGATTCCTTGATCTCTTTTACAATTCCAGAGACGGGGCAAATAATTGCCTTACCTCGTGGCTGTCGTCGAGCTTCGAAGATTTCTTCGACACGGACGATACCACTTGATTCACCAGTCCAAGAGTAGAAGAATGTCTTTCTCGACTTCTCCCACATCTTTCGGCTGTCGCTGTCGCTCTTGTCGGCGGCCTTTTGGGCAGCCTTAGAGGCTCGTTCGACTCGCTTTTTGACCTTAGGATCTTCGATTTCTTCAACATTGTTGATTGTCAAAGGAACAAGATCCTGGTTCTTAAAGAGTGACTTGACAATCGCTTCTTGAGTTTCAAGGAGCTTTGTAGGGTCAAATGCCTTCAAGTCTGTGTCAGTCGCAGAGGCAAAGTCCTCCATGAACTGTCGGATGAACTTACCGGTCTTATACTGGTTTGTACGAGCAATGGTAGCCGATCCAGCAACACCACCCGTATGGAACGTTCTCATCGTGAGCTGCGTTCCAGGCTCACCAATTGACTGAGCAGCAATAATTCCAACTGAGACACCGACTTCAACCATCTTATTGGTCGAAAGATCGATACCGTAACATTGAGCACAAACGCCTTGAACGAGCACACAATACAGCGGTGATCGGACCATCATAGCAAGTAGGCCGTGTTCGGTGATTTCAAATCCCCATTCTCGGTACTTCTTGTAGATCCTTTCTTTAGCCTTTTCATCCTTGGCGCCATCAATGTCCGCGTAGAATTTCTTCTCGATTTGGCTTATTCTCAGTGCAGTTTCTTTTCGGATTGGCTCTTGATAGACTGTCAATACTTCGCCAGTCTCAGGATCGGTTACAACTGAAAGTGCTAATCGGTCGTGGATTCGATCTCCAAGAGACTCGATCGCTTCACCCATCAATACGATTCGGTGAGCGGTCATTCCCTCTCGAGTTCCGCAGTCGTCAGACTTGATGATGACATCTTGAGCAACGTCGCAAAGGCGTCGCGTCAAGTAGCCAGCGTCAGCAGTTCGAAGTGCAGTATCTGCAAGTCCTTTACGGGCACCGTGCGTGGTAACGAAGTACTCAAGCATGGACAGCCCACGGTGGAACGAGTTCTTAACTGGAAGCTCATAAATCGTTTCGTTGAACTGGTTCAACATCAGTCCGCGCATTCCGGAGAGCTGCGCAAGCTGCTTAATCGAACCACGAGCACCAGAAACGGTAACAATACTAAGCGGGTTGAACTGGGTAAGCCCCTTAACGATCTCTTCACCAATGACGTTATATGTTTCTTGCCATAGCCGAACGAGCGTGCTTTGCATTTCGTTAAACGCGAGCATTCCTCGTCGGAACTGGGCGAGTACCTTGTTGGATCGGTCGTCTGCATCTTTGAGGATTTCGTCTCTTCGAGCAGGTGGGTCCATGTCAGTGATCGCAACGCTGAGTCCGTACTTCGTTGCCCACTTGAACCCTGAGTCCTTCATGTCATCGAGATACTTGATTGTTGCACCTACACCGGCACGCTTATGAACAACGAGAACGAGATCAGCTAGTGCCTTCTTCGTCAACTCGATGTTGAGATACTCGTCAGAATATCGAAGTGGCCAAGGCAATACCGTGTGGAAAATCAATTGTCCTGGCGTTACCGCTCGGATGACATTTTCGACTTCCATTATGTAGGCTTCGAGTTCCGTAAACTCTTTTCCTTCTTCGTCCGTCTTGGTTACCTTATGGTATTCCTGACCCGTAACTGGATCTCGGAAATCGACTTCAGCATCTGGTCGGAAGACAGGTCGATTGACTCGAACCATAACTGGGTCATTGATCCCCAATCGAGTTTCCATTGCTGGACTCTCGAAGTTGAAAATGACTTCGTTTGGATTTGAGTAAGTGAACGGTGCAGGATGCTTTTCAGCATTCTTTCGGTGAGCTTCAACCTTTGCGTCGAGCTTAGCCTTCGCCTCTCGACTCATCATCGTTAGGGCATAGTTGCCAAGAACGATGTCTTGTACTGGAGCACAAGTAGGACGACCATCGGACGGAGTGAACAAATTCTGGGTCGAAAGCATCAAGACTCGACATTCAGCCTGAGCTTCTGCCGAAAGCGGAACGTGAACAGCCATCTGGTCACCATCAAAGTCCGCGTTGTACATGTTACAGACGAGAGGGTGAAGCTGGATTGCCTTACCATCAACTAGAATTGGCTCAAACGCTTGAATACCAAGTCGGTGCAGCGTAGGCGCACGGTTAAGAAGAACCGGATGCTCCTTAATGACCTCTTCCAAGCCATCCCAAACGGCTGGATGCATTCGGTCAATCATTCGCTTGGCAGTCTTAATGTTCTGCGTAATGCGCTTTTCGACCAACGTCTTCATGACAAAAGGCTTGAACAGCTCGAGAGCCATTTCCTTTGGAATTCCACATTGGTGCAACTTAAGGTGTGGACCAACAACGATAACTGATCGTCCGGAGTAGTCAACTCGCTTACCAAGAAGGTTCTTACGGAATCGACCTTCTTTACCCTTCAACATATCGCTGAGAGACTTTAGTGGTCGAGCGTTCGAACCAACAACTGGTCTTGCTCGTCGGCCATTATCGATCAACGCGTCAACGGCTTCTTGAAGAAGTCGCTTTTCGTGGTTGATAATCGATTCTGGTGCGTGGATTTCTATGATCTTCTTCAACCGGTTGTTTCGGTTGATGATTCGTCGATAGAGATCGTTAAGGTCAGAAGTCGCAAATCGACCACCGTCGAGTTGGACCATTGGTCGAAGCTCAGGTGAAATGACCGGAATCACGCCTTGGACCATCCAATCTGGTCGAGTCTTTGAACCGATGAGGGCTTCAACGACTTCAAGTCGCTTAATTGCACGGGCTCGTCGCTGACTTGTCGTCATGACGATTTCTTGTCGAAGTCCCTTCGCCAACTTTTCTAGCTCGACTCGGTGAAGAAGTTCTTTGATGGCTTCTGCGCCGATATTGGCTCGAACAAGAGGACGGAGATCTCGCTCCATTCTCATTCCAACGCTATCAAGTAGCTTTGAAACTGCTCGGTACTTATCTTCGTCGATCAGTTGGTTTCGCTCAAGCTTGCCAAGGATTTCAACTGCAATATCGAGATCCTTCAATCTATCATCAGAGTCTCGGTATTCAGCCTTAATTCGGTCATTGACTGCCTTCGATCGCTCTCGGACGTACGACTCGTCGTATTCGTCGCCATTGTTCTTCATGTCTTCGGCCAATCGGGACAGAGATTCCTCTTCGAGGTCTCTCATACCAAGCTGAAGGTGCATTTTTTCGACTTCGACAAAGCGACGAATATCCGGAATCAAGTTCTGAATTTCTTCTTGGTCAATATCGATGATGATAAAGCTAGCAAAGTAGATAACTTTTTCGAGGAGCCTAGGGGAAATATCTAGGATCAAAGAAAGAGGTGATGGAACACCCTTTAGGTACCAGATGTGGCAGATCGGCGCTGCAAGTTCAACGTGACCCATTCGCTCACGTCGCACTTTACTTCGGGTGACTTCAACACCACATCGTTCGCAAACGATGCCCTTGTACTTAATTTTCTTGTACCGTCCGCAAGAACATTCCCAGTCCTTTACCGGACCAAAGATCTTCTCACAGAACAAGCCATCTCGCTCTGGCTTGAAAGTTCGGTAATTGATCGTCTCAGGCTTCTTAACTTCGCCATGAGACCAGCCCATAACATCTTCTGGACTTGCGATACCGATTTTAATTTTGTCGAACAGACTGACTGCTGCCATATTTACCTTTTATTAATAATTCCTTTGTGCTACTGCGCGATATTGAGCCTTCTCGACGCTGAGAAGGCTCGGTAATACTAGTTGAAGAACCCGACTGATCGAGCGAGGCGCATATCTTCGCCACCGCTCAGTTCGTCGAGATCCTTGAGAGGAAGTTCCTTGTTTTGAGCATCTTCGACACTGACCTTGAGACCAAGGGATCGAAGTTCATTGACCAAAATCTTGAACGACTCAGGAATTCCTGGTTCGGCAAGGCTTTCGCCCTTGACAATACTCTCATAGGCTCGGACACGCCCCATGACGTCATCCGACTTGATTGTGAGAAGCTCTTGAAGAGTGTAAGCGGCACCATATGCTTCAAGTGCCCATACTTCCATTTCTCCAAATCGCTGTCCACCAAATTGCGCCTTACCACCGAGCGGCTGCTGGGTGACGAGGGAGTACGGACCAATTGAACGAGCGTGAATCTTTTCATCAACCAAGTGCTCGAGTTTCAACATGTAAATCATACCGACCGTAATCGGGTTTGGCACCGTGTCTCCAGTGAGACCATCTCGGATCACTGACTTACAGGTTTGAGGATCGAATCCAGATCGCTTAAAGACGTTCTTCTCAAGGTTTATGATCATCTGCTTGTAGATGTCTTCCTTTGCCTTGAACGGCTTCTCATCCATTTCCAGCTCAATATCTTCTGGAACAAATTCATCGAGGTCGTAAGAAATCAGCTCGGAAACCGGCTTGATCGGAGTGGTTGCAAGAATTCTTGATACGCGCTCAAGTCGGTTGATTCCGAATTCTCGGAATTTGGCACCAACCTTTTCGTACAATTGCTCGAGCGTATCATCCTTTTCAAAGACAACATCAACTAACAATTCAGTCTTAAGATATCCGCGAAGTGCGGTCCTTCGGAAATGCTGGGCTAATCGCTCAGTTTCTTCCAGAACTTCATGCTCAGTTGCGCCTTGGAATGCAGGGCATTTGTACTCAATATTGAGGTGCTTGCCAACATATCCAAGGTGAGTTTCAAGAATTTGACCAATGTTCATTCGGCTCGGAACACCAAGTGGGTTCAAGACGATGTCACACGGAGTTCCGTCAGCCAAGAATGGCATGTCTTCGGCAGCGAGAACTCGAGAGATGACTCCCTTGTTTCCGTGGCGTCCGGCCATCTTGTCACCAACCATCAGCTTTCGCTTTTGGGCAACATAAACCTGGACCGTCATGTTTGTTCCGGCTGGCAATTCATCGCCAGGGATTTGCATGAGAGGTTCTTCGGTTCTATCGCAAATGAGACGGTCTCGCTTCTTCGACTCCTTATAAATGTAGTTGATCGATGGAGAAAGGTACTTATATCGGCTGAAGACTTTTACATCAACGACGGTTCCCTTCTCGCCATGTGGCACTCGAAGCGAAACGTCACGCGTTTCTTCAGCTTTTTTACCAAAGATCGCAATGATCAGTCTTTCTTCTGCCGTCATTTCAACTTGACCCTTCGGCGCTACTTTACCAACCAAAATATCTTCTGGTCGTACTTCAGCCCCGATTCGGATGATTCCATTCTCATCAAGATCCTTCAGAGCATCTTCGCCTACGTTCGGGATGTCTCGAGTAACTTCTTCAGGCCCAAGCTTGGTGTCAACCGCTTCTGTCTCATAACGCTCAATGTGAATTGACGTATAGACATCATCCTTAACCATTCGCTCGGAGATGAGAATCGCGTCCTCATAGTTGTATCCGTTCCACGGCATAAATGCGACAAGAACGTTTTTGCCCAAAGCAAGTTCTCCCTTGTCAACGCATGGTCCATCTGCAAGTGGATCTCCCTTTAAAACACGTTGACCGAGGTCAACAACTGGCCGCTGGGTGAAACAAGTTGATTTGTTTGATTGAACTAAATGGAGCAAATTGTAAGATTCAAGTTCTCCGTCGTCCTTTCGAACTTTGATTTCAAGGGCAGTTACAGATTCGACTACACCACCATTGTGGGCAATAACCGCGGCACCCGAGTCAACAGCAGCAACACGCTCATAACCAGTTCCCACAAGTGGCTTATCACTTCGTAGGCAAGGTACAGCTTGCCGTTGCATGTTGGCGCCCATAAGAGCACGGTTCGCGTCATCGTTCTCGAGGAACGGAATCAGCGAAGTTGCAACCGATACGATTTGTGAAGGAGCAACGTCAATGAAGTTGATCTGAGTTCTACCAACAGTTGGGTAACTAGCGCCTTGAAGAACACCACCAGCACATCGAACTTGGATTCGCTCTTCAATAAAGAGTCCTTGAGGGTCAGTTTTCGTGTCCGCAGGAGCAACCAAAATTCCGGTTTCTTCTTGTGCGGTCATGTAAACAACCTCTTCCATAACGTGTCCTTCCGTAACAACTCGATATGGCGTCATGATGAATCCAAATTCATCAACACGCGCATGAGAAGTTAGCTGGGAGATAAGACCAATGTTTGGACCTTCAGGAGTTTCGATCGGACAAATTCGACCGTAGTGAGATCGGTGAACGTCACGAACTTCAAGCTTAGCGCTTGTTCGCTGCAATCCACCAGGTCCAAGTGAGGATAGACGTCGCTTGTTGGTAAGTTCCGACAGCGGGTTAGTCTGATCCATAAACGTGGACAACTGGTTGCTACTGAAGAAGCTCTTGATCGATGCACTGATTGGCTTAACCGAAAGAATGATTCCTGGAAGCAAGTTCTCTTGATCTTGCGACGTCATTCGCTCTCGGGCAACTTTCTCCATTCGAACGAATCCAAGTCTTAGCTGGCTCTGCAAAAGCTCACCAACAGATCGAACTCTTTTGTTCTTCAAGTCATCAATATCGTCTCGTTCAGACTCTCTTCGTACATATGGCTCCATTGCGAGCATCATATGAGCGAGGTCTTCGGCGGTCAAATTGCGAACGTTTAGCGGAATATCTAGTCCGAGCTTTTGATTCAAGAATCGGCGTCCAACCTTTCCAAGATCATAGCGTCGAACATCGAAGAACAAGCCATAAACGAGTTGCTTCGCCGCATCTTCGTTAGCAGCTTCACCTGGACGCATTCGCTTGTAAATATCGAGCAATGCTTCTCGGCTGTTTGATGTAGAGTCTGCTTCTAAAGTGGCTTCAACAAGTGGAGAAACGTACTTGAGGTGGATGCTTGGCAGCTCCATATCTTCCATTCTCTTTGCTGTTGCAGCTTCAATTTTTTCACCCTTAGCAATGATTAGCTCATCACCGATCTTGATATCTTCTAGAACACGCTTACCGATGAGATCATCAGCCATCGGAGTCTTGAGTTCAATAATTCTCGTTAGAGCAGTCAGGATTTCTTCATTTGTGCTGAGTGGCGTTACCGTAAACGCCTGAAGCGCCTTTTGATCGGCATCAAGCTTGGAAAGTAATTCTTCGGTTATAACGGTATTTACATCAAAAAGGACTTCTCCAGTCGAAGTATCAATGACCTTTTCAACCGTCTTCTTGCCGATGGCTGCGGAAAGGGTTCTCTTCTTAGCACCTCGACCGTCGGTCTTCATCCGTCCCTGATCGTCAACCATATAAAACGCGTAGAGCGCTTTTACAAGCTGAGTGATTGGCAGCTTTTTGGTTTGAGAAATTTGGGTTCGAACAATAAAGTTGGCATCGGACTCAACTTCGAGCCATGGACCTTCATTTGGAATGACACGCGCAGACACAACGACTTGCATCGAAGAGTCAACGCCTTCTTCAAAGTAAAGGCCAGGAGATCGGCTCAGCTGAGAAACAATAACTCGCTCCCGACCATTGATGATGAAAGTTCCCTTGTCAGTCATCAACGGCAGATCGCCGAGGTAAACCTCAGATTCAATTACTTCTCTATCTTTGCCGCCGAAACGGACAATGCCCTTAATCGGTGCTTCAAAAGTAATATCTCGATCTCGGCATTCCTGAATCGAATATTTTGGCTCGCCCAGCGAAAAGCTGACAAGCTCAATGAAATTGGTTTGCGTGAAGTCGTAGATAGGACTGAATGTTCGGAACAATTCCGGCAATCCTTCTTCCAAGAACCAGCGATATGAGTTAAGCTGTAATTCTATAAGATTTGGGACTTCAATGTGGCGGTGAATTCGCTTGGACGCTGCGTGAATAATTCTCATTGAAACTCCGGGAGTAATCCAGGAAGGTTCAGTCTATCCCGCTGGGTAGAAGTTTATCAACACTTTGGACTCAAATTGTTTGCTTTTGTTTAAGAATTTTGGTTTATTCTGTCCTGAACGCTTTGACTTGATCGGACTTCATCGCGAAGATTGTCCAAAGCGATCGATTGTTGGTGCATAAGCTCTCTTAATTGGCGAACTTCTTCGCTAAGTTGTGAGGCTTCGTTGTTATCTGAAACCACATTGTTGAACTTATCAATTGTTTTGCCATGAATCAACGCAGCCATCTTCATTTGGTGAGATGTCAATATGGCGACAATTGGAATGAGCATACCAATGATTGGAATGAGCACTCCAGGGTTGAAACCAAGATCTAAGGCAAATGGAAACATCATTGATTAACCTTCATTCTATCTTCTAATGCCGTTACGTGGACATTGTTGTCCTTCATGTTCTCCACATTAATAGCCAGGGAAGTGATCATTTGTCGGAGTTCGGCGATTTCCATTTTCATTTCACCAAGCTCATTTGGAGAAATTTCCTGGACATTTTTTACCTTTAGCTTCACCATTTCCTGGGTATGCCAAGTCCAGAGACCTGCTAGCGGCAAGACCACAAATAGTGCAATTGCAATCAGGATTAGCCACATCACTATTCTTGAATTTTAACCCGATCCTGAACGGATTGGTTGCTACGAATTTCGTCTCTCAGGGTTTCTACACTCATTGAGAGAGAAGATACCATTGATTTGAGTTGCTGGACCTCGTAATGAACTGCCAAGATTTCGCTATTGCCCTGAGGCTGTTGGAGGCTGTCCCGGTGCATCAAAAGGGTCATTTTTTGTTGATGCCTGGTTAGGATAACTGTGATTGGAATTAACAATGTTGCGAACAGGGCAATGACCGGGGCAATATCTTTTATATCCATTACGAAACGATTACACTAAAGTCGCAAATATGGTTGCAAAGTTAGTCAATTCGTCCCTTAGTCGAACCACCGTTTCGCCGTTCCGACTTCCGGGTTGCTTGTTCAAGCACTCGACCAAGGCCCTTGAATATCCCTTCAATGACGTGGTGGTCATTGGTACCAGCAAGCTTTTGGACATGAATCGTAAATCCAGCATTGCTACTAAAAGCTCTCAGAAATTCTTTGACGTTTTCCGTCGCCATTCCCCCAACAGTTTCCCTTGAGAAATCGACTTCAAAAAACAGACCTGACCGACCAGAAATGTCAAGGGCAACAAGAACCAGTGCCTCTTCCATAACCATATGGCATGAACCGTAGCGCTCAATTGGACCGGATGATTCTAAGGCATCTCTAAAGGCTCGACCAAGAACAATTCCAACGTCTTCAACTGTGTGGTGATCGTCAATATGCAAATCGCCTTCGGCTTCAATACCAACATCGAACTGACCATGAAAAGCCATTAGGTTTAACATGTGGTCAAAGAAACCGATACCTGTCGTGATGTCTTGTTTCGTTCCACCATCGATATCGAGAACAATATGGACTCGAGTCTCTTTTGTCTCGCGATCAACTTCGGCGAATCTTACTCCTGGTGCGGCTTTACTCATAAAATCTTCCTAACCCCTGAACAATGAAAAAGAAGATGGGGTCACGACAACGAAGCCACGACCCCACAGGAGGTGCAAGAACCCTTTTTGAATCATCTGAGCATGAATGCTCGGAAAGTCAGATCCATCCAAGGTTCGAGCCGCAAAGGCGAAGCTTCTGCGTCGGAGCCATATCGACTCGTCACATATTTCCTCTCTCTCACGCCTACGGGGTTAGCTGACGGGTTCGGGCCAAGAGCTTCCCTAGAGCCGTTTCCGGCTCATTCACCCCAATAGTTTGGGTCCCCCGATGACTCACATTATCTGCTCATCACTCGGCGTTTGGCTTTGCAACCATTAAATATCATAACACAGGTTTTCTGATCTTGGTTCCAAATGAGTCAAAATTCCCGGTAAAATTTGAGGCTACATGTCAGTCCTCGTCGACAAAAGTACCAAGGTTATCGTTTGTGGAATGACCGGACGCGAAGGTGCCTTCCACACAGAGCAAATGATTGAGTACGGTACGAACGTCGTTGGTGGCGTAACTCCCGGAAAAGGTGGTCAAGAATTTCTTGGAAAACCAGTCTTCAATACGGTTCATGATGCAGTAGCGGCAACCGGTGCCAATGCCTCATTGATCTTCGTTCCACCACCATTTGCGGCTGACTCTGTATTGGAATGTGAAGATGCTGGTGTTCCCTTTGTCACATTGATCACTGAAGGAATTCCGATTTCCGATATGACAAAAGTTGTCAATAGACTGCGGGTAAATGGCACAACACGGTTACTAGGCGGTAACTGCGCCGGAATCATTACTCCTGGCGAATGCAAAATGGGAATCATGCCAGGTCATATTTTCTCTGCCGGCGATATCGGCGTCGTTTCTCGATCAGGCACCCTAACTTACGAAATCGTTTGGGAACTCACCCGAAATGGTTTAGGTCAAACTACTTGCGTTGGTATTGGTGGAGATCCTCTTCCTGGCACTCGATTTATCGAAGTAATGGAAATGTTCCAAAACGATCCAAAAACCAAGGCAGTTGTCCTCATTGGTGAGATTGGCGGCTCAGACGAAGAAGCAGCCGCTGAATACGTTGGTAAACATATGAATAAGCCTGTCGTAGGGTTTATTTCAGGACGAACAGCCCCTCCAGGAAAGCGAATGGGGCATGCTGGTGCAATCGTGAGCGGAAATCTCGGAACTGCACAGTCGAAAGTCGATGCCCTTGAGGCAGTTGGTGCCTTAGTTGCTGAGCGAACTTCAGATGTTCCTGCACTAGTCAAAAAGTTGCTTAATCGCTAAGACCAAAAAATCCACCTACAAACAATCATTGTAGGTGGAAACCAACACCAATTTACTTCGTCCTAATTTCTTTAGGAATCTAAAAAGCCATGGTCTCACTTTTCCTCAGTGCATTTCTCGCTTCATCCCAGACACCAACCTCATTTGAAGTTGCGTTTCCGGAGTATATGGCGAAGCTAAAAATGGTAACAATTCCCGATGGCAAGATTGTCATGGACGGAAAAACTACCGCGATTAAAGGGATGTCGTTTAGCCAGACCGAAGTCACTTGGGACGTCTTTGACATTTGGGCGCTTCGGCTAGATACATCGGTTGAGGATCAAAAAAAAGACCCACAAAGTAAAGGAGTCGATGCCGTATCTCGTCCAAGCAGACCGTACGGAGTGATGTTCACCGGTTTTGGTCACCATGGATATCCGGCAATGTGCATGTCTAGTCTCAACGCCGATATGTTTTGTGAATGGCTCAGCAAGCGTACAGGTAAGAAATTCCGGGTCCCTACCGTGGCCGAGTGGCAATATGCCTGCCGTGCTGGTCTCAATTCGGACCTAATGGCAAAAGATGAGACTGCTTGGACCTGGGAGAATGCAGATGATGTCTCGCACAAAATTGGTATCAAACCGGCCAACGGATTTGGAATACACGACATGCTCGGTAATGTCGCCGAATGGGCTAAGGATTCGGAAGGTAAGCCAGTGGTTTGTGGCGGATCTTTCAAAGACAAAACCGCCCTCATTTCGAGCGCAAAAATTGACTCCTTCTCACCAAAATGGAACGACGCGGACCCTCAAATCCCGAAAAGCAAGTGGTGGTTAGCCAATGGTCAGCACGTTGGATTGAGAATCGTTTGCATTCAATAGTCTTTTTGCTTGGAATTTAGACTGGCACTCTGATATGCTCCCGGGTACGGAAAGATGGACATTTCACGCCGAACTTTATTGACCGGTGCAGCCGCCCTCGCAGTACCAACTTCATCATTTGCAGGAGTCTTCCAAGATAGACCCACGATCAAAGTTGGCCTTATTGGCTGCGGAGGTCGCGGTAGCGGTGCAATTCGCGACAACCTTGCCGCCGAAGAAGGAGCAGTTGTGTACGCCATGGCTGACCTCTTTGAAGACCGCGTCAAAGGATGTCTTGAAGGTCTGAAAAAGGACCTTCCGAAGCGGGTCAATGTAGGAGACCGAACTTTCTTTGGACTTGATGCTTATCAAAAGTTACTTGCCAGCGGAGTGGACGTCGTTATTCTTGCCACACCTCCAGGATTTAGACCGGGACATATCCGAGCAGTCATCAACGCCGGCAAACACCTCTTTACTGAAAAGCCAGTCGCAGTCGACGGTCCGGGAATTCGAGACGTCATCGAATCAGCAAGACTTGCGAAGGAAAAGAACCTTACAATCGTCGCAGGTACCCAGCGCCGAGCGGATCTCGCCTATATGGAGTGCATGAAGCGGGTCCACGACGGCGATATTGGGGACATTCTTTCGATGAATTGCTACTGGAACCAGGGAGGACTCTGGATGGTCCCCCGCAAGGACGGCATGACTGACCTTGAGCACCACGTTCGAAACTGGCTCTACTACACCTATCTCTCTGGCGACCACATTGTTGAGCAGCACGTCCACAATCTTGACGTCTGCAACTGGGCAATGCGAGGTCACCCGGTAAAAGCCATCTCAATGGGCGGACGACAATCAAGGGTTGATCCAGCCTACGGTCACATTTACGACCACTTTGCGACGGAATATGAGTATGAGGGTGGAATTAAACTCATGAGCTACTGTCGACAGATTGATGGCTGCGCTCAAAACGTCTCCGAATTGATCGTTGGCAGTAAAGGACGAACCAACGCCAACACGAGCATCAAAGGCGAGAAGAGCTGGCGATGGGAAGGCGACCGACCGAACCCATATATGCTTGAACACCGTCGGCTTTATAAGAGCATCAAGGCAAGCGAAGGCTATAACGAAGGAGTTCAAGTCGCGGAGAGTACGCTCACTGCGATCATGGGCCGAATGAGTGCCTATTCAGGTGAAGAAGTCACGTGGGAGAAGGCGCTTAACTCGCAGGTTTCCCTGATGCCATCCAACCTTACAATGGACACCCCAATCCCGGTCCCACCGGTGGCAATTCCAGGGACAACAAAGGGTGCATATTGATGGAATTAACCAGGAGAAATCTCATCGCTTCGTCCACTGCAATCGCAGCCGGACTCGCCGTAAACAGTAGTGCTATGTCAGAAATCAGTGAATTTGGTAAGAAAAAGAAGGGCGAGAAATTCCGCCTCAAGTACGCCCCCCACTTTGGAATGTTCGCCAACCATGCAGGTAATGATCCAATCGATCAGTTAAAGTTTGCTGCCGATGAGGGCTTCCATGCATGGGAAGAAAATGGCATGAAAGGATATTCACCAGCCGACCAGGACAAAATTGCCAAAGCAATGCATGACCTTGGCATTTCGATGGGGATCTTTGTGGTCAACCCTGATACAGCGTGGGGCAATAACTTAACGACAGGAAAGGAAGACACCCGAACTAAGTTCCTCGACGAATGTAAGTCAAGTGTCGAAGTTGCAAAACGAATGAATGCGACTTGGATGACCGTCGTCCCCGGAACTGTCGAGCCAAGGATGGAGCCCGGCTATCAAACCGCCAACGTTATCGATACCTTACGCAAGGCAAGCGAGATATTTGAACCACACGGGTTAGTTATGGTGTTAGAAGCCCTCAATTATCGAGACCATCCAAACTTGTTTTTGACCAAGATTGCCCAGGGATACAGCATCTGTCGCGCAGTTAACAGTCCGTCATGTAAGTTGCTCTTCGACATGTATCATCAGCAAATCCAGGAAGGAAATATTATTCCCAACATCAATCAGGGCTATTCAGAAATTGGATACTTCCAGATTGGCGATAATCCAGGTCGAAACGAGCCCACTTCAGGTGAAGTTAACTACAAAAAAATCTTTGAGCACATTCACAAGAAGGGCTTCAAAGGCATTTTGGGAATGGAGCATGGAAATAGCAAAAAGGGCAAAGAAGGTGAGCGGGCCGTCATTGATGCCTACCGTTGGAGCGATAACTTTTAGTTATCGCTTGAAAAAAAATAGCCCGGAAGATTCTTCCGGGCTATTTTTGTTTTCGACTTATATCAGTGTCCGCTACCGCCACCAGTTGTTGGTGGAACTGGGGGAGGCGTTGGGGGTGTAGAGCCAGGTGTTGGCTTAGGAAAAGTTGCTTCCACCCAAGCAACAAACTTCGCACGATCCTTATCCGACAAAGTTGAGTTGTCCTTTGGAGGCATGACTTTGTTTTTAACTTCTCGGCCCGATTTTCTCCAAAGCTTTGGATTCTTCATCGCGTCTTCCAAAGTCATCTTGTCGGGGAACATAACATTGTGCTTTGCATTGTCCTTGTTGTGACATCCCAAGCAACTTGCTTTTACGATTGGAACGATTTCCTTTTCAAAACTGATTTTTGGCTTTGCAGGATCAGGAGTCTGAGCTGAAGTCACCAAAGGAATCAATCCAATAGTTGTAGCAACAGCGACAGAAATAAAAGGAACAAATGTCTTCTTCACGAAACTCATTGACGATATTTTCGCATGATTAGTTCAGTGAAAGAAAGCGGTTTCATCACTTTTTTCATATCGTTGAAACGTACTAAAAGAAATGGCAGAATATAAAATCCCTGGCGCAACGACAATCGGACATGTTCATCTCAAAGTTTCTGACTTAGAAAGGGCCCTCAATTTCTATACAAATGTGCTTGGATTTGAACTAACCCAACGCTACGGGGACCAAGCCGCATTTGTTTCTGCTGGTGGATATCATCATCACATTGGGCTCAACACATGGCAATCCAAAGGGGCGTCTCCGGCTTCACCCAGAACACCAGGGCTGTTCCATTTAGCAATTCTTGTCCCTACTCGCAAGGATTTTGCCCTGGCGATTCGGAACTTAGCCGAAAAAGGTGTTGAAGTTGATGGATCGGCCGACCATGGCGTCAGCGAGGCAATCTACTTTCGGGACCCTGACGAAAATGGAATCGAAATATATTGGGACAAGCCCCATGAAGATTGGCCACGTAATTCCGAAGGAAATCTGGAAATGGTTTCCGAAGTTCTTGACTTCGAAAACGTACTCAGCGAACTAGACTAACTATCAACAAAATAGCTCCTCTTGATTGTGGTCAAGAGGAGCTTGCTTAACGATTACTATTTTGTTGGCGAGTTGTTTGAAGCCAAGTTGGTGTCCACAGGGGCGTTCTTGCTGCTGTCTCCTAAATTGACCGTCGACTCTATAGTAGTTGAGGAGACTGGTGCATTGTTAGAACTCGCCGTACTCGGAACTGAAACCGCTGGAACATTTGCAGAAGGCGAAGCCGCCGAAGGCGCTGGTGCTTTCATCACGCCAAAGTAGCCGGCAACCACCAATAAAATGAATCCGATTATTCCGCTAAAGTAGACCATCCCGAGACCGGATGTATCCGGTACGGAAGCTGTATAAGCTACGGACGACACTGGCTTAGAAATGACAGTGTCTGCCTGAATGGTCGTGGCTTCGACTACTTCTTTGACATCACCGACGGTGATTCTAACTGGCTTTTCGTTGGACATTGGTTCAAATATAGCAGAATCCGTGCCGATAACTCAAAGCCTCAGGCGAAATATACTTCATCAATCGTCTTGATCATCAGAACAAGGCAATACGCATCAAATAAGAACACGGCGAAAAATCCGGGGCCAATCGCTCCAACGTGGAGCATATATGGTCCAAAGGACAGAAGGCAAATTACCAATGCCGCAAGTCGGATGCTACAAATGACCTTGGTAATCGATCGAATCCAATCGTTGTTTATCATCAGCAAAACACCGTGGGCGAGGACAAATCCAGCGTCCAGGAAAAGACCGATTAATGGCTTCTTAGCACTGGCGGATCCAATAACAGCTGCGGCAATATAAAGAATCCCTAAAATCAGAAAAGAGATACTTACAAATTGGTAGGATCGCATTGCCTTTTCATATTCTTTGCCACTTGGCTTGATTTGAGGCGCAACAACAACCGCACCGCAAAATACACAATGGCCAGTTTGGCTGATTGCTTTTTCGCCACATCGAGGACACGATTCGGTGGCCATGCTAGTCCGTTTCGCCAATCAGATAAATCATGAAGGCGTTCATGCAAATATCGACAATATCTTGAATGAGAAATAGAACACCAAGTCCTCCCATCGTCATCACGCCGGCAAATGAACCCAGAAGTCCAATGATGCCAAAAATCAAGTTTATGCCACAGACGAAATTGACGATTCCCCGAATCACCTCAATTTTAGCAAGCAATCCAATTCCCAGCAATATACCGACCGCATTAAATGCAAGACCAATATAAACGAAAGAACCGCCTTCTGTCATTGTCTTGTGATTCAAGACAGTTAAGAGGACACTAGCGAGTCCCGAAAGTACAAAATAGCTTGCAACAATATAATATGCAGGCACCGCCCAACCCGGTTTTCCGCCCGAGTGGACTACATCGTAAGAGTCTGAATCAATGAATATCGAACGCTTTGCCTGAGCCGGAGCCATTCCCCTTAGGTCTGACCCACAGAATTGGCAAGTTGGCACGCCAGAAATAACTTGCTTCTGGCAAGTTGGGCAGGTCATGAATTGTGAACTCACCCGACCATATTATCAAAAAAGGGGATTGAAATGAATCAATCCCCTTATAAAACTTATTGTTTTTTGAAGTTACATCTTAATTTCGATGTCTACGCCACTCGGAAGGTCGAGTCGCATTAGGGCATCGATTGTCTTGTTAGTTGGCTCGTGAATATCGATGAGACGGTTGTGAGTTCTCAATTCGAAGTGCTCCATCGACTCCTTGTCGATGTGTGGACCACGGATGACGCAGAAGCGTCGAAGATGGGTCGGTAGTGGTACTGGACCTTTAACTCGTGCGCCAGTTCTCTTGGCGGTGTCTACAATTTTCTCAGCGCTTTGATCGATTGACCGGTGGTCGTAAGAGCGCAAGCGTATTCGTACGCGGATGTTTGCCATGTGATATTCCTATTCGTGTACCGTGAAAACATGCATGGCGGCTAACCAGCACCAACCTCTCGGTAACCGAACGAGTATACCACGAGTAGCCGTCAGCCGTCAGCCGTCAGCCGAAAAGAGTATTGCTCCCACCGGTTCGTCCACCATTTCGATTACTTTCTTGTGGAATGGACTTACCGACTCCCTCGGCAAGCGAGAGAGATGAAGAACCACTCTGTTATCCCCAGAAAGGTTAAGGATCGGTATAAGGTCGCCAGTCTTCAGCCCTCAGTCAGAGACTGAAGACTGAAGACTGAA
>JBAXBU010000013.1:0-46508 GCA_037141835.1 Armatimonadota bacterium
CATCCGGAGTATAAATGGCGACAATATTGATTTCAGAATTTGCCAGGAACTCTTCCAAAGAATCGGGATAGAACAGCCCTGGGGCAACATCGGCTGCTGCATGCCGTTTCGGCGCATCAGGATCAAATCCGCCGATGGCTAGGGAAAACTGGCATCGACCTTCTTCACCGAGAGACAAAAGTCGTCCTTGGCTCACCGAGTCGGGGATTGAATAAGTGAGGGCCTTCAGGAGGCTTTTACCCTCATGAAGGCCCAGGATTCCGATGCCAAGCCGCTTGCTCACCGCTTCATCATACGTCGAATTGTGAGTAACTTGTGGACACTGGTGGTACTGTTTGTCTCTTTCTCCATTCCTGCGCCTCTTGGCGGGCTAGTTGCTGCCCACGCACCTTTGCAAACACCCCCAGGTTCAAGAAGTGCATTCCTCCCAGCACGAGTACCACGACCCCTATCTTGGTAGATAAGAACTCAACCGCGACTTGAGCCGTGTTGACGATTTCGCCAGACTTCAAGAAAAAGGCGATGAAACCTAAGTTGATGAGATAGAACCCAACGACGAGTAAGTGGTTGACCGAGTCTGCAATTGCTTCATTTCCGGCAAATACGTCAACCAGGAATATTCGCCCATGCTTGAACAATGTTCTGGCCACCCAGACGGTGAGTGCGATGCTAATCGCAAGGTAGGCGAAGTATGTTTGAACGATCATTTTTTCCTCTGAACACGAAAAGTGAACGTGTTCACTTTTATATTAGCCATATCTCGCTCGACTCTTTACAGGTAAATGAACATGTTCATTTATTTTGTCAGTACAATCTATGACATGACCTCCAAAACTCCTTCTCCAAAGTCCGTCGAGACTCGAAAGAAGATCGTTGATTCGGCCCTTACGCTCTTTGATAGGAAGGGCTATGACAAATCAACCATGCGAGACATTGCCTCGGAGGCAAATGTCTCGCTGGGATTGACGTACCGTTACTTCTCACAAAAGGAAGAATTGGTTTTGGAGCTATATGAGTTGCTCACCCAGAATGCTGCCGATGCGGTCGGTGAGCTTCCGAAAGATACGCTGGCGAAGCGCTATCCTGCAGCGCTTTCATTGTGTCTGGAATCTCTGGCACCGCATCGCGGATTGTTGGGTGCGCTCTTTTCTGCGGGGCTTTCGATTACGTCACCGGTATCTGTTTTGGGAGAGGAAACGTCGGACGTACGATCGAAGATGTGGATGACTTATAATCGTCTGTTGAAGGGCTGCACCGATGCACCGAAAGGAAAGCAAGTGGACCAAATCTCCACCCTGATGTATGCCGGACACCTTCTCACCGTATTGTTCTGGATTCAGGATCGGAGCGAAAATCAGACCTATACGAAAAAGCTGTTGGAGTTTAGTGAAAAGGGGATTCGGTTGGCCAGACCGTTTCTGAGAGTTCGGATCGTTACGAATCTGCTTACTGAGTTTTGTGAAATCGTTCAGCCGTTCTTTGGGAATCCCACTTCGAAATCAGCTTAGACCCAACTTCCACGGACATCCCACTGAACCAAGATCGGTACCCGCTGGGAATTCCAGCCCAAACTCAGCCCGGAGAATCTCGAAAAGTTGTTCGTTACTTAATATCTCTATTTTGCGAAGGACTTCGGTATCTCGGCGATGGATGAACGTTCCGTTCAGAAGTCCGAATCTCTCGCCATTTGGACGTGCCAGACTTGACATCATGTTTTGACTGAACTTAGCGTTTGGGCTGGTGCTCGTCCACCAATTCGAAACTTCCCGGTCTATCATCGGCATCTGTTCACCCGTAAATTCATAGGTGTCCTTCCATTCATCACCCACCAGAGTCTCATGAAAGTACACTCCGTTTTCTAAGGTGATCCTTCTTGGTTCATGAATGGTTTCTTGAACGATATTGAGTTCAAAGAGAATTGGTGATGACAAAGACATACTGCCAACCCCTGAATCAACGATCCAAGTTTTGTCGTCAAGATCGACCATCACAAAGAGATGAGTCCTTGGTGGAAGCTCGCTGCGCGGGCGATCAATTCTGACCCGTCCGGCATGTGGCCTTGCCTGAAAGCCAATCTGAAGTAGAACTCCCAAGAGTAGGCTGTTCTGCTCAAAACAATAGCCACCCCTCCTTTGGTTGACCAACTTGTCCTCCAATGAAGCCAAGTCAATGTTCACCGGAAGTCCGCGAAGGATTTCAAGGTTCTCGAATGGAACGTTGGTCGTCTGCCCGTATTGAATTGCGGCTAGAGTCGCAAAGTCAGGCTTGAATTCACCCGAAAACCCAATGCGTTCGGCATATCGGGCTAGGTCAATCTGATGCGACATTGGGAAAAGTCTACCGAAACACCACTTGACATATTTTTCAAAAACAGTAAAATAGTAGACGTATGACCACATCCAGTACTTTGACATCAGATCTACTGGAAAGATTTGGGTTTAAAACGTTTCGAGCAGGACAGGAGACGGTAATCGAGATCCTGTTGTCCACCGGCCGAGCTCTTGCGGTGTTTCCTACCGGTGCAGGCAAGTCTCTTTGCTACCAACTACCTGCCTTGAAAATCGAAGGATTAACTCTGGTAGTGAGCCCTTTGATTGCCTTGATGAAGGATCAAATCGACTTCTTGAAGAGCCATGGAATCCCGGCCGCTAGGATCGATTCATCGTTAACTCAAGACGAGTTGTTTGCTATTAACCAACAAATTGAAAGTGGTGAGGTGAAGTTGCTTTATGTCGCCCCTGAACGGTTTAACAACGAACGGTTCTTGGCTCAAATGAAACGAACCAAAATTGGTTTGTTTGCGGTTGACGAAGCCCACTGTATCTCAGAGTGGGGGCACAACTTCCGTCCGGATTATCTGAAATTGGCAGAAACGGCGAATGAACTGGGAGTTGAAAGAGTGCTTGCATTGACTGCTACGGCAACCCCAACGGTTGTCAACGACATTTGCAGTGCTTTCAATATTCCAACTTCCGATGCCACCGTAACTGGATTTTATCGACCAAACTTAACAATGCTTTTGACCCCATGTCGAGCCGAGGATCGGCGCCAAAAACTGTTGAGTATGCTTCGAGATCGACCAATTGGTTCGACGATAATTTATGTGACCTTGCAGAAGACCGCCGAAATGGTCGCCGACTGGCTTTCCGGGCAAGGTCTCTCGGCCAAGGCATACCATGCGGGTCTGGCTCCAGAAGATAGGTCGGCGGTTCAGGATTGGTGGATGGGTAGGGTCGACGGGGTTGTGGTTGCAACGATCGCTTTTGGAATGGGAATTGACAAATCCGATGTTCGTTACGTTTATCATTGGAACCTCCCGAAAAGCCTGGAGTCTTTTAGTCAGGAGATTGGACGTGCTGGGCGAGATGACTTGCCGTCGATTGTCGAAGTTCTCGCTAGTGCAGCTGATCTTCCGGTTTTGGAGAACTTTATTTATGGAGATACACCAGACCGTTCATCGTTGCATTCACTTGTCTCGGAATTATTGAACAACTCAGAGGTTTTTGATGTTTCGACTTACGACCTTTCGGGAAAGCATGATCTTCGGCAATTAGTGCTGAGAACTGCCCTTACTTATCTTGAGCTTGATGGCGCAATCAAAAAGGGAACGCCATTTTATGCCGAGTACGAGTTCAAGCCGACGAAGACCCTGAATGATGTCTTTGCGGCATTTGAAGGATCACCCGGAGCGTTTGTCAAAGATATTGTACAACTGGCAAAGAAAGGAAGGATTTGGATCAATGTTGACCCCGAAAAAACGGCTGAATCGTTGGGAGTCGAACGAAGGAGAGTGGTGAAGGCGCTCGAGGTCTTGCAAGAAAAGGGATTGATTGAGTTGAGGGCAACGGGAGTAAGAGATCGTTACACCCGATTGATGGATGCCAATGAAACCAGCCGACTCGTGGCAAACTTGGTTGAAAAATTTGAGCGCCGAGAACGAGCTGAGATTGATCGTCTGCAAATGGTGGTTGATTTGGTTGAACAGCCAACATGTCAGGTTAACGCCTTAGTCGGTTATTTTGGGGAGTTTCGCGATGATCCGTGCAGGCATTGTAGTTCCTGCTTAACAAGTAAGGTTAATAAGATTGCCTCGGACGAAGCTTTACCTGGGATCGAAACTATGGTCACTACGAATCAAATAAAGGATCTTCAGAAACGAAATCCGCAACTATTCGATTCGGCTCGACCGATCTCAAGATTTCTGTGCGGTCTCTCGGGTCCGGCTTTTACCAAAGCTAGGTTCGGTCGGGATCCTCTGTTCGGAATTCTCACCAACTTTCGCTTTGAAATGGTTGAGAACTACGTTAAGTTGAACTTAGAATAGGCAAGAGATGCGAACGCAAAGTGTGTTCTTCACAAATTGGTCACAATAATTGTTGGATGATAGAAACTGGCTCACCGAGGCGCCAACACTTTCTGAACTATGATATGCAAACTTTAGTGCCTCAACCAACATCCAACCATCTCGATACGGTTAAAGCGATCATCATTACGAATTTCCCGGAGACCCTTCGGAGCACTGTTCTTTTGGATTTCCATCAAGGTCAGAATTGGCTTGATTCCACCTTCTGTCCAGGTATTTCAAGTGCCAAATCCAGAGATGACTTGGAAGGCGAAATCTTTTTGGCAGGTCTGCCAAAACCACCAAGTCATGTTTATGAAGCGATGAGCCTTAGTGAAGTCGGATGCACTTATGCTCACCTCAAGGCCTTAACTATTGCCGCGAATAGTGGTCGTCCAACTTTGATTCTTGAAGATGATGCAGAATTTGAACCTGAAAAACTAAGGCAAGTTTTGGGCAACCTCGATCGTCTTTTGGATGGTTCAGTCGTCAAGTTGGAAGGCGACGACAAGCCTGGCCGAAGGATTGTAGTTGGGTCAGGATCAGCCAATAGGAACTTCATGATTTCACTGAGACCGTCTAGAGGCAGCGCCGCATATCTCGTAACTCCTGTTTCGGCAGCTTCCTTAATTGAAGCGGCTTACAATTACCCATTGCCATATGACGTATTGCTGAACGACTCAAATTGGCATGGCTGCTTTCTTATGGATGCAGTACCGTTTCCAATTCGGCAAGCTGGTCAGACGTCTTCCACCATTACCCGTGGTGTAAGGAAGCGGGGTGTGACCAGCCGAGTCGCTCGTCAAAGTGAAAAATTCCGTTACCGTCTACGAAGAATCGCTACACAACTACAGTGGGCTCGAAAGGCAAAGTTCACCCAAGTGCGATTTGCCAAATTCTACGACAAGATTTGAGAATTTGAGTTCTTGCAATTGCTTGGTGGATTTGTGGGTTTGCGATTGTTAAGGGTTGGTAAACTCAGCCCACCCCATGTCCACCGGTCAGTCCATTGTCAAAGTTTTCGCCACAACTGGTTCAGCGGAATTGGGATCCCAAGTCGAAACTGAAATTCGAAAACGCATTTCAAAGAAGAGAGAGGAATATGTGGTGAAACACGGTGGGCATACCGTGAGCCATTTCTCAAATGAAAACATTGAAGTTCAAATTGACAATGTTCGAGACCTGATTGCTTTGGTTATCCATACTCAAAACCCTCCGGTTAACGATGGAGTAATCGAGCTTTTTGCGATGTTAGACGCGATCAACAATGCTCATCCTCGAAAGACTGTTGTCGTATTTCCTTACATGCCATATAGCCGATCCGACCGAAAAAATAAGCCACGCATTTCGGTGATGGGTCAGCGACTGCCAGAGATTCTCAACAAGGTTATGCGAGTCCAAAGGGTGATGCTTTTAGAACCCCACAATGGACACATCAAGCAGTACTTCACTCCCACGGCTGACGAAGTGCCAGTTGTTCCGCTGTTAGTAAGACATATCCGCGAAGTGTTTTTAAGAAACTATGATCCCAAGGACTGTACGCTAGTTTTTGCCGATGCAGGTGCAGCCAAGAGATTTGAAGAAGTTCCGGCTCAATTGGGATTAGATCCAACCTATATTTACAAAACTCGCTCAGACAACTCGGAGTCGCCAACAATTAAGGCAATTGCCGGTGTGGTGAAGGATCGACACTGTTTCATTCTTGACGACGAAATTCTAACTGGCAATACCGTTTTTAAAGATGCTGATTTGCTAAAGTCTGCCGGAGCTTCTTCAGTAAGAGTTCTGGCTGTACATGGAATCCTTGCCGACCAAAAGTTGACCCCTCAAGAGTTGATGACGAAGTTTGACAATTCGTCGGTCGATGAATTTGTTTTGACCGATTCAATTCCGCTCGCAGACAAAATTGCCCTTGCTCCAAAGAAATTCACAATACTCCCGATCGCCCCACTCATTGGTGAAGCTTGTGCTCGTTTGATTTTGGGTGAGTCGTTGAGCGAGCTACATCGAATTGATGTCTAGCATGTAAAAGGTCAATCGTCATTTGGCTTCCGAGCACGTTGCCAAGCGATTGTTGCCCTACTGATGGCCGAGGTCTGGGTTTACGCATTTCATCGATTGTCTCATCACTGGGCATTTCTTTGGAAATTCCATCGGGTTCATCACACCGTCGTTGATATGACTTGGAGCGCGAGTTCGCGTCAGCACCCGGTAGATTTTTTGGTCATCATTGTTGGCGCAAATTTGCCGGCGATGGTTCTGGGAATCGATTTAATTGGATTGTTCCCTGTTTTGGGACGGTTTTATACGGTCCTACTTCACACGAATTTGAACTTTGATTGGGGATGGTTCTCCACGATCATCGCAAGCCCAAAATTACATGCCCATCATCATAATCCAAAATGTCGAGGAAATTACGCTGGAATCTTGAGTTTCTTGGATGTTGTGAGGCGGACCTATCAATCTCCAGTTGAAAGAGAAAATGTCGAATGTGTTTTAGAAGGATCTAAAACTGATCGGTCATGAACTCTTGACCTCCTATTTGGCAAAATGGTCTTAGAATCAAATGGCCTAAGGTGAACCCAGAACCTGGCAAAGGACTACGCATCAGGGCGCATTGAAAAGCACAGGAACTCCCAAGATGTTTCCCAAGATAGCAATATCACAGGCTGGCTGATCTGACCATGTTCAGGAAGTTGTATGGCTCTCCGAGCTTGATGCTTAACTTATGCTGACTCATCCACGCCTTGATCCATGTATTCTTCAGAAGGTCACGCAAGACATCATATTCTGGCAGAATGAACGAACTGGGCAAACTCAATTGAACATGTCACTCGAGGCGATACCGATCTGGTAACGTTATTTGCAAGATAGATGAAACTCCAACTAATGGAGGAAGCCAGGGTCAGGGTGGAACTGAACCTGCTCAGCACTCGACTCGCGATGATCATTGGATCATCTAACAGGACGGGACTGAAATTAGCGTGCCCGATACTGGAGCGCTAAAGGACATGGCAAAGCAAGGCAAGATTGGTCTTGACAACTACGTTTGGAATCCAACTCTCAAGGTGTGGATGTATGCAAAGGACGTCGCTGAGATTGCCAAGTCCCTTGGGGAGAAGGAATCTACAGCTAAAGGCCAACATGTTCAACCGGTTTGGCCTGCTACTAGGTATTGCAGGCATTCTTCTGTGTGTTTTAGGAAATCTCGTTTTCGGTGCGGTTTTCATTTTGCTTGGCCTTGTGTTTTCGATCCTTTACTACACAACAAGGCAATGACATTCACCACTCATTTTTCAGCCTCTGATACAACTGCACTTAGAGCATTGAAAACGGTTGTAACCGCAATGAGCTCTTTGGGCTAAAAACGGTGTCCGAGAAGCAGGTTCAATTAAGTCGAGAAAGTCCGTGAAATGGCCTTGTAACGTACACTTTAGCGAGTGGAAAGGCATCAACTCCCCGTTGTAGCCAAGCTATCCTAGGTGCCCCAATCGCCGCTCACAAGAGGCTACGAACGGGATGTGCACTTTTCTTGAGGTGGCAATCCACCCGGGCATTTCCGCACTCATGGTAAGACAAATAGCATGGACTCCATGCAAAGAAGCTCGTCAAACCTAATCACCCATGAAAAAGCAGGATCAAAGTCTGATTGCCGAAGTACATCTTGGGAATCCCAGAAAGTTCTTAGCCCAACAATGTCTTGGTAAATTGGCGGCCGTCCAAAGGTTTCTTGAGTTGCCGGCATGTTCCTATCTTTTGCCAACCACCGATGATTCTAACATCACATGATCGAAAACGACTTGTTTCAATTTTGGCATTGAAGCTTAAAGCTTAAATGAGTAGGTCCTTCTAATATCTTCGTAGTTCTTGAAAGTTAGTTTCAAACTCTCAATTGAAGCGGTGGATGGAATTGACGCCACGAGTCTCAAGCTTTGTTCATCGCCGACCGGTACGACGCCATCGAATACCTCCGGCCTGCCTCCTCTGAGCAGATTGTTATATGGTCGAACTTCGGTCGTTTCACCGTCCGAGGTTTTAATTTTTGCCCCAAACTCTCCATACCAAAGTCGAGATGGGACAGGAGTGATTCCTCTCGCTTTGAGCTTGATCGCTACAAGCTTTTGACCCATCTCAGCCCTTAGATCGCCATAGGTTGCCCCGAGTTCTTCAATCCCGTTTACTTGAATGTCCGAGCCGCCCCAAGGATAGTATGTGTCGAGCTTAGCATCAAGAGTATCCAATGTATCAATTCCATTAAGACTCCATGCCGGGTCAGCCATTCTTTTTACCTTTCCACGCAGGTCGAATCGAACCACAGCAGCTTTATCGTCAAATCCGTTTTGAACGATGAGCTTCGGTACTTCACCTTGAGATGGAACGAGGATCGCAGCGGTCAACGTAACCTTCTGCGCTGGCTTCAGTAGCATCTCTTGGTACTTCGTGTTGTTTCCAATCCATGGATGGTTGACTTGCTCTGAATTCTGGTCGTCAGCCGAAACCACGGTGAACTTAAAGGACATGTACCAAAGGCGAGTATCCTTTGGATTAGGATTCTGCACTGTATATCGCAAAATCAGAATCTTTTGATTCTTTAAAGGGACCCAGCTAAATGTTTCGCCGACAGAATTCTCTCCAACGAAACGATCGGCGCGATATTCAGCACTAACAAGATTGAAATTCAGCAGCAACCCAGTGCCGATAGTGTATTCCTTGCCAAATGCACCAAATTCGCCAGGCAACTGATGGGTTCCCATTACGATTGCGCCAGACCCTTTCTGAGGTGCCGATTTCGGAGTCGTCTTCTTTTGTTTTTGCACAACTAAGGCGTGAGTTTCTGCACAAACTGCTAAAGTCAAAAGAGCTACGATTGAGGTTGGGGCCAAGTGCTTCATTTCTGTTGAAATCTCCGATCGAGTTGTAATGACCTAGTAAACAGTATACAATGGAGTTGAAAGGAATGCAATGGGATATCGCAGTACGATATTGACCTCGTTATCCGTGAATTGGTCACGATCTGAGCTCATTTTTGGATTCTATCCATCGTTTGGCTTGAAAAAGTGATAGTTATGAAAGTATTGACTTGCTCGACAATAGGACTCTTGGTTTTCGCAATGGCCGTCGGTCACCAGTTCGACGCGACCAATTTCTCCGGTCTCAAAGGGCAAGATCTTAAACCAGCCACTTTCGATATTGGCAAGATCAAGAACGTGGGCGATCTTCTCAATGCGGGGTCTCGTTTGTTGGAGAAGAAGCAAAATGAAGGCAAAGTCGACAGCGTCCATATCTCTGAGGACCGACGAGAGTCAGTCAGATTCAAAGTTAGCTTTCACGATCTGAAACAGGATGGGCTAACCCTTTCAGCTTTCGTCAGTGACGATGGCATTCGACCTCTCGGCAAGTTTTCGACCACTAACGCAACACTTACCGGCAAGGAAGGGGACAGCATACTTAGTATCAAGCTTGACTCAGCCGTCGCCAGTGGTACGGAACTCAAGTCAAAGTACTTGGTGATCACTATAGGCAAGCCGGCATCTGTTAGCTTTTCGGTCATCCAAGCCTTTGAGTTGTTGAAGAAATGGAAGCGACGCGAATTGAACGTCGCAGCGGTGCCAGTTGGCGCCGCACAAAGCGTTCCTGCCACAGCAATCGGGTCTGGAGGCACGACAACTCCAGGCAAAAAATGGGTAAAGGTAACCCCCCTACTTCTCAATGCGCCCCTTATTTATAAGAAGGACACTGGCATGATTATCACTCAAAATTCGATACCTCGTTCTCCCTCGAATGCAACAAAGACAAATCCGTCGAATTTGGATTTGAGTCAGATTAATTTTGATCGCCTCAAGCCAATCGGAGCCGTGCAAGGCTTGTCGCAGGATGTGAAGGATAGTGGTGGGCGTGGTCCTGATCTACAAAAGGGGATAACCCTTTTTGATAATTTCACGAGCGATGTGGAGTCACTGAAGGCCGAGCAGGCAATCGACGTGTTCTCGCAGGTGTTTGAAGATGCAAACCCTTTAAGCAACACCTATTACTACCTGCCCAAGTCATACAAGCTTGCCTGGGACAAAGACAAAGGCTACGGGATCAAGTTTCTCTATGGCGCACAGCGCACCGAAACCGACGCTTCGGTTACGATTGCGGCAAGAGTTACCTCAGGCATATGTCAAAGCGACCTTAATCTCCTCAAAACGACATTGGAAGCATTTTGCGCGGCTAACGGAAAGGCAACTCCGAAACTCAAGCCCTTCCCGATTTTGAATGCTCCTGTTTGCACTCTAAAAGGCGAGCTAGCTCGATACAATATTCCCGACGACAAAGTCTTTGTCGTCGAAGGATCTGCAGATGCCAGCGAATTTAATATTGCCATCACAACCGATACGGTTACAAAGGAAAATATTCAACTCGCCTTAACCGAGGGTATCGGGCTCAATGGCTTCGTTAAATTCAAGGTTGGAGACACCACTGACCTCAGTATTCCCCTAACGATCAAATTCGCCGATAAAGAATCATTTGGGACAAAGCTTCTTGGTCGAACACCCACAAGTGGCAGTCGAATTCAACTTGCCAATCCAATTCCCTACCCAATCCGCCTCGACTATATTCATGTCTTAAGGAAGTCAGGTTTGAATTATCAGGTGCTTAGCTATGCGTTGAACGGAGCTGAAATTCCATCGGGAGAGACGACTACTCTGCTTACCGAGCGGATTCCTGGATGGCTAGATGCGAACGCGGACACAAAGAGAATGTGGGTCGACTACTCTGTAATGGACGATGACGATGCGACTCAGGCGTCAGTTACGGCGGCAACGGGTGGAGTGACTTCGATGACTCAGGGCGAAATAACTTTCAACACTCTGACGCCGTTGGCCGATACCGGAGTCAAGTTAGTCCTTCTCGAAGTAAAGTCAAAACACTTCGATTCGAGTGGATCTAGCGAAACAACAAAGTCTCTGGTGATCGACAAAGATAGCATGCTGTTCAAGCTTGGCCCCGTTTATCTTGTGAACCGGCGGGCAGAAACGGCAAAGCCAGGCGATATTTTGTTTCAGTACCGATTAAAGCTTATTTATGCGGATGGCCGAGAAAAACAAAGCAAAGCATGGGTTCAGTCAAATGATCTCAACCTGTTCCTCGGTAAAGTTCACCTTCAAAAAGTTATCGATGAGCCAGAATCTGAGTAAGCGAGTGACAGTTAAATGAACCGAACTACCGCTTTATTTGGATTGTTTCTGGCCAGCAACGTTCACGGGCAGGCGGTACTTGGAACGGGAAGGTCAATCGAAGGTTTAAAGGTTTTTGCTGACTGGGAGAATCCACTCATTAGATATGTGGCACCAGGGACCCTGAAATTGATCGCTCTAAACGATGGTTCTCCGGATCTCTCATTTCTGCAAATGATTTATGTCGGTACCGCAGCGACCAGCGATCAGGGTGTCTTCAAGTCGAGAAGCATATTAAGTTTCGGAGTGCGATTTAGTCGACCAACTCAAGCGCAGCTAAGCGCAGTCAAGGCCAAGATATTGGCTGAAGAGGGCCGAACTGTCGAGCTAAAGGTGTTGGCATTGCAAGGTATGCAGTCCCACCTAAACTATGTTCCCTCTGAACTGGCGCCCGAATCTCCACGAGCAGTTCTAGTTGCTGGTGCTTCAGCGATGGAAGATGCCTCGGCTAAAGGCGAAACAGCCAATGAACTTTGGTTCGACCGTGTCTTTACAATACAGCCCGACGATGCATCGTCTCAAGTTCTGTGGGCGGCCCTCAAGTTGGGTACCTGTGTACTTAGCTTAAGTTATACGGCTCAAGTCATGGCAATTGATCAACCAGCTCGTGTTGAATCATCGGACTTAACGTTGCCCAATCAAGAAAAACCAAAGCCAAAGTTAGTTTCAGCGATCGACGAAACGATACCGATCCAAATCGATACGCGCAGAGATGCCCATAAACTTAAGCAAATCGATATCAATCAATCGGTGCCGCCGGGGTATCCAGCTCTCAGGGTCTTTTGCGTCGACTTTAGCAATCAACTCCGCCCAGATTTAGCGATGAAGGTCGTTGAAATCCAAGCAATTGGAGTTGGAGGAAAGGTAACCGAGCTCAGTACAACATTTTTTGCTAACAAACCGGACGTAGCGAGTTCGAGTTTGCGATTTGCTTTCGCTGTCGACCTTAAAAGGCCATACCGGTTCCGAACTAAGGAGATTGGAGTCGATGGTACTTCAACAAGCACACCTTGGAAGAAAGGCAAACCGTGGGGTCAATTACTTGACGTCACCACTCCACCAGAAAAACGACCGACTCCTAAGTCCGATGGGATCGGAATCGGCAAGACTAAATCATGAAACTAAAAATATCCATCACTGCGTTGTTGCTTCTTGCTTTGCAAGCCATGTCCTTTGGGTTAGTAAAATTCGATGATGGCAGACGAACCGTGCTTGGAATTCAGTTGCTACAAGACTACAAAGAATCCAATGTCTATTACTATATTCCGACCTATCCACGACTAGCTTCAAATCCGGACGGTACGTTTGATTTTTTGTGTCTCAAATATGTGGATCCAAAAGGTAAGTCGGGTGGAGGTCTTTTTCATTGCCTTGTTGAATTTACGCTTCCAGACTCGGCCCTAAAAACCTTGACTCAAGAGCTTCAAAAGCAAGTTCCTGGGGGTAGGATTGCCGGGCCCGTACCGTTGTTGCCCACTGAAGGCAAGGACGGGGGCGAAGAGAACTCAGGAAGTTTTAAAGTCGTTTCGGCAATATTGGGTGATAAGGGCGATAAAGGGATGACCCGCAGTGTTGTCACCAGTGGCAAGGCTCCGGTTACTCCAGGAAGTCGAGCCGCAATTGCGGCGATTCTCAATGCGAATGGGGCAACACTTCTTTGGGATTCAATGAGCGGACCAACTTCCGATGTCTCCGTTCAAATTGATGCCTACTACGAAGCGGCAGTGACAGGGTTTGAAGCAAGAATCACGGCGGACGTTAGCCAAATCTACACTCATTTTTCAAATATCATCAACGACCAACAAGGATATCAAAAAAATCAGATTAGAACTGTCACCGACAAGCTAGTGCGAGACGGCAACATAAAAGTGGAGGTACTGGATCGTACCAAGGGATTAGACCTCAAAGCCGGGGACATGCAATCTGTTGTTGACGTGGTGACGAACAAGATCGTGGAACTCATGTTTGACTCCAAAACTGGATTCTCTGCTGATCCTCCCCGTGAAGCCGCAGTTGAAGAGAATCAGTTGTTAGGTCGCCAAGAGCCAGGTTTTTTTCAAAAAGTATTCAGTGGTACCGGTAATCAACCGTATTACACCGACCATCAATTCACACTTAAGAAACGAACGGATGTTCGACAGAATAAGTTCTCAGTCGTACTCACAAAAAATTCGACGATCAAGGTGCCGGTAACGACTTCAGGAAACATCCACGGGTTCTACGACGCCCTAAAGAATGATCCAAGGTATTTCCGCGTCGTCAATTTGGCGGACACAGCGTTTGAATTTCGATCGATCTTTTTCCAGGTGGATGGGGACTTTGTCAGTGCCTTCCAAGACACGATTAATTTTGTAGGAGTCGAGGTTCGTAAGAAGTATTCAAATGGGAATTCGGACTATAACGGCCAACTCAGATTTACTTCGGACCAAATAAAAGATGGCTCCCTTGTCCAAAATGTTGACTATCCACGGCTCGGCGAGACAGAGAACTGGACTGATTTCGAATACCGAATCATTTGGAGCCTTCGTGGTCGTGACTCCATCACGATTCCCGCCGAAAAGGACAAATGGATAAGTACCGGTGATCCAATGATCGGCCTGACTCCACCAGTAGAGAAGACTAAAATCGATGTCGATCTCGATCGAGGGCAACTTCTTGACAAGGGGATTACCTCCGTTGTGCTTCAACTTGAATATCCACAACTGGGCACGACAAAGCGCACTCGCCTAACACTCCGACCTACCGACACGACGAGCACAAACTCGGTTGTGATTTATAAAGACCCGAAGTCTAAAATCAAAGGGAAGGCGATCTACTATCTCAAAGCCGGCTTAAAAATTGAGGTTCCACTTGGTGAAGGAGATGACACGTACTGGGTGCTTACCCCGCCGAGCCGATAGTCAATGCGTCAAAAATTCTTTCGCCTTTTAGTACTTATCTTTGTCGCAACACTGCTTCGTGGAGGCGCCTTTGCACAACAAGTGATGATTGATCATGGGCTGAAGGTCAATGACCTTTGGGTTTTTCCAATAGTCAACCGCCCAAAGGAGTTTTTGTATCTACCTCAACAGGGTCGGCTTGGAACAAACTCCACCGGGGGACCAGAATTCAGCTTCATCCGCTATGTCGAGAATAGCAAATCGGCGGGCGGTGGTAGCATCTCGGAAGCAAATGGTGGCGGGGTTTTGCACTTCTTGGCCAAATATGACACCGACCCGGATGTCGTTGCGGGAGCGCAACGAGAACTGCGCAAGAGGCTAAAAGACGAAGAAATGATCATTCGCGGACCCATCGTCTTTTCAAGCGGAAAGTACACAATCATTAGTTCACTTGCTAAGGCGAGAGCTGGGGAAGAAACAGCGGTCATTACTGGTAACGCTCCGGTGTTGGAGGGCAATAAGATTGCAATCGGGACCAAGCTAAACAAAACCGATGCACAACTTTTGTATAACAGTTTGCAGCAAGCTACTCCTGACCTAAGTGTATTCTTCGAACTGCAATTTCAGGGTGTGACCGACGCGTACGACGCTACCGTTACGGTGGATTGGTCCGAAGTTAGCAAAGACGAGACCTTCAGGGGGGGGGTGCGAGTGTATGTGGTCGGCGCTGATGTCGACGCAACTTTTAAGCGCCTTTTTCGCAACAATGCAATTAAATTAGTAAGTCGAGGTGAAAGCAGCAGTACTGAAGCACTGCTCAATACTGTTTACACCAAGTTGTTGGAACTTATGTTTCGCCGCACCGAGGACGAGCCCCAACAACGTCAAGAGATGAATATTGGGCAGGCTCTGTCTGGACTTTTTGGTGGAGGTGGAAGTGACGGTTCATCGTCAGGTTCAATTTTGCCAATTAGCTTGTCCTTTGGATACCGAATCAAAGACATGCAGACATCAGGGCAAAGTGTCTTGAGTTTTAACCACGCCGCGGCAGTAAGTCGCACAAATATGATTGCATTCAACGTTGGTCCACTCTTCAAAAAGTACGGCAACGACGCAGCATATTTCAAGGCAGTCAACCTTCAGGACCCCATATACAGCCAACGTGAAGTGGAAGTTTCCGTTGACGGCAGTGTCGCCCAAGACTTTGAAAAGTACATCAATAGCGTTTCGATCGCAGTCAGAAAAGTCCATGAAAACGGCGAAACCACGCTCGGAGAAGTGATTGTCGACAAAGACAGCTTTGCCAAAAACATGAATCGATATACCGTCGTTTATGGGAACTTAGGTGACATTGATCGTGAGAAATGGCTCAATTTCGAATACAAGGTTCGATGGAGCTTTCGTGATGGTGGCAGTCATCAATCCGAGTGGATTAAGACGAATGACCCATTCGTAAACACCATTCCCCCATACGAGCGCCGGGAAATAAAACTGGACGGTGACATCAAAAAACTTAAGGACCAAGGAATTCGCTTCGCCCTTGTTAAGGTCACGTACAATTTTTTTGGACAGCAAAAAACTGAACAAGCCCTCATCAAGACGACCGATGCAAGTCCGCCCGTGGCTCTCACCCTGATTCAGCCCAGGGGAGTGTACGAATACAAGTACGAAATCCGGTACCGCAAGGCCGACGGAACCGACATATCAAAGCCAAGTACGAAAGACGACAGTGGTTTTATTCTCTTTGACGAATTACCTACTCCTTCCTTAAAAACGCCGGATGTGATAGAGTGAAATTGATGAATCGAAACGATATAGGAAATTCTGCCCATTTGTACCGCTCACATCGAACCTTGGGCAGGTGCTTAACCATTTTTGCGGCAATATTCGCATCAGCTTTGGCTCACGCCCAAGCGATCATGGAATATGAAAATCCGCTTGAATTAACGTTGAACGATAACACCAAAGTTACTTTGCTTCGAGCAACCGCATCGCTTGGTTCGACCCCCAAGTATTACTATTTGCCAACAAACCTGCGTCTCAGCAAAGATGCTGATGGCGTGCCAATGTTCAGCTTAGTCAAATTTACGACCGACAAAAGCGAATCAAATGGAGGTGCCCAAGGTGCGTTGCTTCACTTTTTGATGGAATACGGACTTACCAAGGCGCAAGAGGCCGAGGTCAAAAGCCTGCTCAACCCAGCAAGCACTAGGGGAGCCGTCAATTATCGGTACATTCGCCGAGGGGTCCAACCTCCACCAACGGATCCACCAAAAGGCGAGTTGCTCGGTTGCGCACCGTTGGTTGCCGATGGCGATGCCGGCTCCTTTATCATATCGTCCGGGACTCTCTCTGACACAACTCTGGCTAAATCAATCATCACCAGTGGTAAAGCGCCAACTATAGCCGGAGAAAAGGTTGCGGTCGCCAGTCGACTGACGAGCAATGGCGCACAGCTTCTCAGTTCAACTTTTGACCGCAATAGCAGCATTGCCGATATTTCGGTTACTTGTAAGCTTGGCTACTACACGATGCTTCCAGCGGTTAAGGGAACAATTAAGTTCCATGCAGAAAAGCTAAAGACAGAGGTAGAGCGACTTAGAGCTGAGAACAAAGGCGGAGTTACTACGAAGAGAACTGGTTTGTGGCCGTTCTCGTATACCGTTACGAAATCCGACAATCGGAGTTATGAGGAAGCTTACGAGAGCTTTAACCGACTCGCAGACATTGGCGTCCTCGAAATGAAATTCGAACAAACGATCGACAACGAAACGACCGGCAAGTTTCGTGACGCATTCTTCCAATCGTTCCTCGCCATGTTTACGCAGAAATCTGAGCAAAATACGCTTGAAACACCTGAGAGACCTCAGCCAGCCAGCGAAAACGGACAAGACCCGACGCGAGGACCTGGACCTGGGGGAATCCCGTTGTACACTCGAAACAAGACTGTCGAGACTCAGAACGTCAAAGATTGGACGTACACGCTGACAGCTCGAATTCCGGTGCTGAACAAGTTCACCATTACTGACAATATCAAGAAATGGTTTCCTGATATTGATTCGAACCGGGAAAAGTGCATCAGGGCCATTAATCTCAATGACCCGTTCTTCACGACCCGAGAAATTAATTTCATTCTTGACCTAGACGCCCGGGACATTTTTGACGAATACGTCAATTACGTCACCGTAAATGTTCGAAAGAATCGGTCGAGCGGACGACCGTTCCAAGACAGTTTCGTAATCGATAGCAAGTATATCAAGGAAAAGGGAATCTCGTCTCTAATTCAATACTCTCGTGGAAACGACAACAATCCTGACAATTTCGAGTACCAAATGCAATGGAGCCTGAGGGGTGGTGAAGTCTTTCCTCAAAATCCACAATGGAAGCCCGGCAACTGGCGGGGTGAACCACTAACTGCGCCTGTAAAGGGCGTCGATCTGAGCTTTGATTGCACTCCAGAAGATCTTAAGTCGAAGGATTTGGTAAGCGTGACGGCGCAGGTGCACTATATGCGGTTTGGCCAGGAAGCAGAGTCAAATATTCGATTATCTGCCAGCGAAACCAGCGCAGTCAAAAAGCAACGATTCTTTCGTGACAAGGAGGCGAAGAACTATTCGTATCGCCTGATATTTGTCCACAAGAAACTTGGAAGGCTCGTCACTGACTGGGTGCACAACGCCAGCGATGAGTACATCTACGCGACGATTCCAGAAGACATATTAACCCTAGAAGCCTATAAGGAGCGTGGCAAAAATCTCGTTACCGGCGCGATAGAGAAAGTGCTCGGAAAAATCGGAGGTCACAACTAAATAGTGAAATCCATCACTACATTGGCAATTGGAGCCTTCGGAGCAATATTTGCCGCGCAGGCTCAAAGCCAAGAAATCCTGTTCGACAAAACAGTCCGCGCAGGAGAGCTGCAGTGCTTTCAGGACCGATCTGATCCGAGAAAGTGGTACTACATGGCTGACAAAGTTCGTCTGGCTCGCGGAGATGACGGACGCCCCCAATTTAGTTTTTTGCGATATGTCAGCAACGCAAAAAGCAAGGCTGGAGACGATCCCAACGATGAGGCTGAAGGTGGCGGTATTGTTCATGCACTGATAGAATTTCAAGTTCCACAAGAGACACTTCAAGATGCCGTAGGGGAACTGAGAAGAAAAGTGCCAAATGCCCAATTGGTTGGTCCGATCATTTACAAATCGGGAAAATTCGCACTTATTTCACAGTTTAAGCAAGAGAATGGGGATCTAGCGACCAAAGTTCTCGGTCTCGGAACAGCTCCCATCCTAGAAGGCAGCAAAGCTGCAGTTTCAATTCGCCTTACGAAATTAGGATCAAAGTTGCTTTGGGAGAGTTTCAAGACCGCCACACCGGACATCACGTTCAGCTTCGAAATGGATATTTCTGGCTATCGCAGCCCATACGAAGCGAAGCTGACGGCGAATTTTGATCAAATCTACAGCCATCGAAATTTCTCCGCCGCCGCCGCGATCAACGCGGGTAGCGTGATTGGCGGATTCCAGGTTCGTGATACATTCGATGATCTGAGGTCAAGTGGTGCAATCAAGTTGGAGACAAAAGGTGCGGATGCAGCATTGGATGGTCTAATAAGTTCCGCCTACGGCAAAATCTGCGATTTAATGTTTGACCGCATGGATGGTGGCCAATTCGCACCCAGCTCCGGTAACTCGGATAACGATACAAGTTTATTGGAGCGCGCCCAAACGAACCTCGACAATGCACGACGCGAAGCTCGGGACCAACAACGAGACGAGCGCGATCAGGCTCGCCAAGACCGTCAAAGCTCGGGCAGCGCAAACGGAGCCGGAGGAGGCACCTCAACGGGCGCCGCAGGTGGCACGACCGGCGGCTCACGTACTCCACCAACGTCTGGCGATGATCCGAGCCATCCCGGCTCTGGAACGACACATGATGGACCTCCGCCTGCAGGGATTCGACCTCGTCCGGGAAGCGAACGACCAGCCCAACTCGAAAATGGAAGCGGTGCGCGCCAAGGCGGAGCCGTTCAACCAGCATTTAGTCTCCTCGCGACTTACACGATGAAAACAGTGCATCGTTCTGGCAAATTTGAAATCGATTTCAACAAATTCGCCCAGGAGACCCAAACTTTCAGATTTGACCAGAATATTGGAAATCTCAGCGGGTTGATGAACGATCCGAGTCATTTCAAAGAAGTGAACTTAGACGATCCATTGTTTAAGCAACGCGAACTGGCCGTCTATCTCGATGGTCGGAATGCCAGCGATTTTGCCCAATACGTCAACTTTGTAACCGTCCAACTTCGAAAGAAGCACCAAGATGGCGGCCAAACGGACGATGTAATCAAAATTGACAAGTCGAACTTTAATCAAAGTGGCAATTTTTTCAAATTGCTGTACGGCTACAAGGGTGACTCTAAGCGTGACCAGTGGCTCAACTACGAGTACAGGACTGTGTGGAGCTTTTTCGGCGGCAAAGAGGTTGACATGGGTTGGCAAAGCAGCACCAAGCCGGCAATCCCTGTCAACGCCCCCTTCAATCGACAGACTATTAAGGTGGAAGCCGATCCTACACGGTTACAGCAGTCCGGTGTCCGGTTGGTCACGGTTAAGTTGAGTTATACCAATGCAGCAGGGGTGGTCGAGACCAAGCAAGTTTCCATGAACCCGACGGCGAATAACTTGTCCCAAGCTGTGGAGTTTATTCGTGCGTCTGGTCAACTGAAGTATAAGTACGAAATCACTTGGAGACTTCAAGGAGGAAAGACTGTATCATCGGGCGAAAAAGAAACCTCGGACGACACGCTATTCACCGACGAAGTCCCAGCAGGTACAAAATGAAAATTGTCCTTGTGATTTTTGCGGTACTGGCATTTTTGGAGACCGCAATTGCCGAAACCAACGTCGAATATCTATCGAGAAAACTTTCAATCGGTTACGTCGACAATCCCAACGCTTCAACAAACCCTTACGATACGATAACACCGGAACAAGTGATCGCCGGTTCGGGTCCGAGTGCCTTTTTTACTCGGCCGGAGTGTGCGCCATTCCGTGAGCTTGTCGGTGCCCTTTACAAACCAGGTACGACCGATGGAGTTCGACATGCTAACTTCCAACGCTACTTGGCGAACTTGGTCAGACTCCAGGATCAGCCAATTGTCATCGTGCTTATCAATGATGAACCCGCTCCCCTAACAAATTCAATCAACCTTGCAAACATGTGGATCAACGGCAATGGCCGAGTTTGGCCCCATGCAGGTCGGTGGAGCCCGCCGGTGGCTTCTGGTTCCGGCTCTTTCGGAGGGTATTTCACGTTCGGGAACCATACTCTGCTTCACGACAGCCAATTTAGCCGAGCTGCCTATCGACTTGGCGTGTTCGCCCACGAAATGACGCATACCCAAGACACAGCTCAGTGGAGAGCCCATCTATTTGGCCCCTATTCATACGGAAGTGATGGAAGCCATTCGATTGATGAAGTCATTCCAGACCCGATCGCTGCGTATGGCGAAGCAATTGCGAACGTCATGCATATGTTGGTTGATCCAGGAACTGTGAGAATGTTTTATCAGATGTTCTCAGATGCGGAAGCGTGCATAGTAGTCGATCGACGTCCTCCTGGAGCGGTATCGGGCAGGACCGGCACCGAGGCGGGCGGCTCTGTGAGCACAGCAGCTGCGCGTCGATATGCATTCAGGTTAATAAATGATCTACAAAGCGATGGAATTTCGCCAATGACAAGTGGTCCTTCTTGGATGAGCGCCGACGCGTTTACTCGATTGAACCGAACAAGCGCCTTGTATCGATTGCGCGATCTACCGGTCCGCTATTATGTTCGAAATGAGACCATCATGGCGTTGACGATCTACTATACAACGAACTCTGTCGGCTTTGACCGAATGATAGGCGTATATCGTAGAGCAGTTCGCGCAACCAATGAATCAAGTTCACCGGCTTTTGGCAATTTTGTTCACTTCATGGCTGAGACGGCGCATGGTGGAGACCTAACCGCGTCTCCAGGACCCGATGCTCCGATGAAAGGATTCTTGCCGCTGGCGCTGTTCGATTACTTCACCCGTTTTTCAGCCACCGATGCCTCAACCTACAAGCGCGCGCTAGAATTTGGAACCGGTCCAGACGATTGGGTCGATGCGTACTTTAGTTCTGGTTTTCGCGAACGAGTTCGCTCTTCAATCAATCTCAGCCGATTAACCAGCGGCGATATCGAGCGAATTCGTGCCGCACTCAACCTACCGAACTGATTTATGCCCGTTACCTGCTTCCTTCCTCTGCTCGCAATCGCTGTAGGCTCTTTCGTCGAAACCGACGCCGAATACCTTCGTCGAAAAATTTCGGTTGGTTATTTGCACGAGGCCGCAATATCACCGCCTCAATGGGACACCATATCACCAGAAGATATTGATAACGGCACCACTGCGAGCCCGTTTTTTAGTAGTCGAGAAGTGGCGCCTTTCAGGAATCTAACTTCAGCACTTTTTCGCTCTGGAACCACCGATGGTATACCGCATGCCAGGTTCCAAAGCACATATAGTCAGATTATATCGATTCGCGACAACCCAGTCGCTTCGTTACTGATTAATGATGTGAATTCTCGCCTTCCGACATCGCCTCGCTTTACTTGCCAGCGAACAGATGAATGCTTTGCTGTACCAACTGCATTAAGAAATATCGTAGCAGGAAACCCATTCGGCGGGACAATTTCGTTTGGCTTGTCAATCTCGACGAGCCGCGGAGACCGTTCAACCCTCAGCTGCTATGCACACTGCCTAGTCCACACGCAGGACTGATCGGTGGCCTCACTCACACTATGATTAGCCGGCCACGGTGCAAGTCAATTCAGTTTGGGTAGATAACAGTGACAATGGAATTCTAACCGCTGAAGCGTCGGCACTTTATTTCCAAATGCGCGGCATCCACACCCAATAATCGAGATTTTGATATGATCCTGCATGGTCTGAATATCAATTGATTAACTTAAGAAATGCACTTACTGCCTGAGCTCATTACGGGCCGTTGTATAAATCAATCAGAACTGATCGGTCATGAACATCTGAGGAATGCCCGGGAAGTTGTAGCCCATCAGGTACATCGGCACCGAAACCGTACCAAGAGGAATTTCTAATTGGTCGGTCATCGAAGACAGACCAATCCATTCCGTCCCAGTTGGTACCGGAAGCTTTTTCTCCGGACTTGAGAGAAGAATTTCTCTCATCTGACCATTCTCAAGGCATAAATATCCGTCCTTATGGGCAAAGGATTCACGGTATTGCCATTTCCAATAGGACCATCTCTTGGCATCCCGTTGAAGTCGATCAACGTGTGATTGAGACCACGAATCATATTTTAGTTGTAGGTCTCCAACCGTAATCGCTTCAAGATCAATTTCTAATGGTAGCGACATCACTGGTCCCCGAACGACACGATCAATGCCTTCAAATCCGGCGGCTTCGTAGAGCCTTGTATCAGCAGCGAGAAGGAGAGTTGGGCCTTCGCCTGCTTTCTCCGATTCGGATAGTACGCGGCGAATGAGCTTCAAGGCATGACCCTCTCTTTGCCTATTTTGCACAGTTGCAACTCCCGCGATCCCGACCGATTTACCCCAGCCAAAAAGTAGTGGAGTAGTGGTTAGAATGCTAACCATCTCGCCAGATTCAAAGAGTGCCCACTTTCGATTGAGGTCAAAGAATGGCTCTTCCTGAAAAAGACCTTTTGCTCGAAAGAAATCAAGTTCAAAGACGTCGCAAAGAATTTTCAGGAATTTATCCGACTCTTCAATGCGAATAGGGCGAATTTCCGTCATTTTTTTGGAGCAGTAAGAACTACCGGCGAAAACTTTACGGTGGTTCGGATCTTCATTTCATTGTTGACATCGTTAAAGCGATAAGGTGATGTAGATTCCGTGTCGCTAAGCATAATGTTGGGGACCGTCCGGTCCCCGACGTCTACTGGGCGAGGATCTAATTCCACTTCACTTGGTGATTGATTGACCGATGAAAGGTTTACTTTGACTTGAACTGAAATCACTTTCTCTACTAACTCAGAAGGTCCAGTAACGTAAACCCAGCGAGGAAATGTATCGATTGGTTCTTGTTGGAATCCTGGTCTCAAAGCTCCCACTGGCTTAGCAACAACATCCACCCGTTTTGTAACCAGCTTATCAATTTTGATTTTTGCCATCGTGACCTCGCCACCAAGAAACTCTCTGATTGAAGCGGGGAAAGTGACGATTGGATAGTCCTTTTCACCGACTGTTGCCCGTTCGAGGTCGACTATTGCTGTCGGGGCTAATTGGCTTACCGCTCGAAAGTCGCGGGTGTAGCCGGACAGTTGTAGGGAAACGCTGTCTGGAATTCTTGTGACGACTAATTTTTCGTTAAGGCCCTTTGCGGTTAGCGAGGCCGAAAATACTTTCTGAGTCGGTTTGTCATTTCGGTCGTTATAGACGCTGGCCCATAAAAGCACCGAAGTCGCCAGCGAGAGAATGGCAAATGGCACATTGATCTTGCTCATTTACTCACAATCTCCTTCTTTTCCTTCTTCCAGACTCGACGGGGCGGCGAAGATTCAGCATCGTTTTGAGTGGTGTTCTTGATAAGGAATTCCCGTAATTCAACGCTGCTTGCAATTGTGTAAAGACTTCCGCCGGATGAGACTCGTATACTGCCTCTTTCTTCGCTGACAACAAGGGCTATGACATCGTTTTGCTCCGTGACCCCGAGAGCAGCTCGATGTCGCATATGCAAGTTACGTTCAATTTTTGATTCACTTAGCGGCAGTCTGCATGCGGCAGCAAGAATGGAGTTTCCTCGGATGATAACGGCACCGTCATGCAATGGGTTTTGCCCATAAAAAATAGACCCAAGTAGTGAGGTTGTAACTTTTGCGTTCAGCATGACGCCGTTAGACGCAATTTCGTCAAGGTGCCCGCCAGTTTCAATGACAATGATTGCCCCAATACGATCTCGTGCCATTTCGGCTACCGCGCCGACAATTTCTTCGACTGAGCCACGATCAAGATTTTTCTCGTGACCCACTTCGGTTACGCTTTCTGGAAACCAACTCAGTTTGGTCAGGCCTTCCAGAGCTTGTCGAAGTTCAGGGAGAAACAAGATCGCTAATGCAACTGGTCCAAGCAATGTCGCTTGTCTTAATATCCAGTTAACGGTCGTTAAACCGAATACGTCGCTCAGGAAAAGGAGAGCGCCGAAAACGAGTAGTCCGAGAAGTATCCGCCATCCTCGAGTGCCTCGCACCAACATCAAAAGACGGTAAATGATGAACCCCACAATCAAGATATCCAAAGCTGCCGCCGCTAGCTTTAGCGGTTCAAGGTCTTTGAATACACGGAATACAGGAGATTCTAACAAGGAATAGTACAATTCTATCTGTATTTGAACCCAAAAGGCATCAGACATTTCTATAATCTAGGTGTCCATGTTACGCGGCGACAACTCCGACTCCGAAATACTGCGCCCTCTCGATGAAATTCGGAAGGATATTGACCTCATTGATCAAGAATTAGTGACGCTACTTTCTCGCAGAACCGACCTTGCCATAGAGGTAGGAAAAATAAAGGGCCGCGACGGAAAACCCTTTTTTACTCCTGAGCGAGAGCGGGCAATCTACGAACGCCTAGCGGCAATAAATCCCGGCCCTTTGCTACCAAAACAACTAAAGTCGATCTACCGCGAAATAATTTCTGCCGCTATTGCAGCCGAAAAGCCATTGACAGTAGCTTATTGGGGACCTCCGGGGACATTTACCAACATGGCTGCATTGCAAACATTTGGTGGAAGCACCGAATTTGCCGCACAGGATTCTATCTCGGATGTTTTTAAGGCAGTCGAAAACAACAAAGTTGATTACGGAGTTGTTCCGGTCGAGAATTCTGTTGCTGGTGTTGTTCCAGAGACCTTAGACATGTTTCCCCAAACAAACGTCAAGATTTGTGCGGAGACTTACGTGGCAATTGATCATCATCTGGTCAGTACCCTTACCGATTTGGACAAAATCAAGACGGTTTACGCCGGACCCCAACCAAGTGCCCAATGCAAGCGATGGTTGAAAATGAACATCCCGGCAGCAGAAATTGTCGAAGTAGTACCAACCGCAAAAGCCGCCCAGGCCGCCCTTGACGACCCGACCGGAGCAGCCATTGCCAATATTCTTGGCGCAGAAATGGTTGGAATTCCAATTCTGCAAGAACACATTGCGGACAACCCGCAAAACCGAACCAGATTCTTGGTTATTGGATACAACGAGCCAGTAAAGACGGGACGAGATAAGACCAGTATCATGTTTAATCTTCGCAATCGTCCAGGTGAATTGTATCGGGCACTTGAGGCTCTCTATGAGCACGGCGTGAATTTGATGATGATCGAAAGCCGTCCGGCACCTAGGGCGTCATTTGAGTACATCTTCTATACCGACTGCGCAGGACATCGAACGGATGATAATCTTGTTGCGGCGATCAATCGACTAAAGGGGCAAGCATTGGAAACAACGGTTCTTGGAAGCTACCCACTTGCAGAATCAAACGGTTGAACCTTCTCGCCCACGCAATATTGAGCCCGCCCAACGAGAAGATACTTCTCGGAAATGTCCTGGCCGATTTCATTGGCCGGAACGAAATTGAGTCCCTTGACCAAGATATTCAGTTTGGGATGAGGCTCCACAAGCGCATCGATCATTTCACCGATAACCATTTTGTAGTTGACCGATCGAAGGCGAGGCTTGTAGGATTTCAGAGGTATGGAAATGCATTGGTGGATGTCTTTTACGATCACTTTTTGACAATAGGTTGGAGCCACGAACTCTCGGTTCGCGAGTTTAATGGGCGGCTATATCAATCAATCCAAACTCATCAAGAGTTGCTTCCGAGGACCTGCATTGCAATTGCAAACCGGATGATTGAACAAGATTGGATGAACAACTACGGAACCTTTGATGGTCTCAAAACGAACTTAGGTCGGATGGAACTTAGGATTGAATCAAGAACCGGTAGGGCGGTCGATTTAGTCTCTTCGGTCAAAATCCTTGAACAAGAATATCGGAGTTTTGAAGAGGATTTTCTTGAGTTTTGGCCAGAGCTTGTTGGTCACGCCAATTAGTCAAAATGGCGGACAGGGAGGGATTCGAACCCTCGGAGGCTTTCACCTCACCGCATTTCGAGTGCGGCGCACTAGACCACTATGCGACCTATCCGAGAGAAATTATGACGCAAAAAGGATCAGCCAGGTTATGAACCACTACGCTCACTCAGCTTTTTCTGGATTTCGTCAGCAGAATATGGTCCTTCGAGGGAATCGCCGTGCCTGATATAGATCAAATCGGTCAAAGGAGCATCAACGGTGGTCATCGGATAAATCATTTTGAACGGGAACCTTGTTGCCAAGTCGTTCGAAACCTTAACCCGATTGGGGCCAGTCACCATTATTGAAGTGTTTTGCGTAACATCATAGGCTGCATCGTAGTAGCCTGAAGCCGAACTATTGGCCGTGCGCATGATTGAATTTAGTCTAACCATCATGCTTTGAGCGAAAGCCAGGAACTCTGTGCGGGAGTCTTCCCGTTCCGAAGTGACCGAATAGTGAAACGCCAAGCGAATTGCTTGAGAATTGAGCGACTCCCGACCACGATCGGCCAAATCGGGTGTCGACGACAAGTTTGCGAAGCCTATGAAGTTGAGCTTGGCGACGTTGTTAAGCAGTCCAGTTTCATTGTCCCTGAACTTACTGATCGCGAGCTTGAGAGCCATTTCCCCTTTTCGTAGTGAGTAGATATCGCCAGTCACCGCATAGCGGGAAAGGCCACAATCTGCGATAGACAAGTAGCTACCGAGCCAACCGGGACCAAGTTCGCGGCTCCCATAAATTTTTGCAACTGAGTTAGGACTTAATGCCGAAAATGATTCTTCACCCAGTTCCTCGCCTTTTACCATGAACCGTGGGTCTCCAGTATAGCGATGAAGGTCAAATAGGCGTGCCGCTAAGTACCCCGTAATCGCGATGTGTTCGGACTCGGACAGGCCTGGAACGGATCGAAGATTTTCTCTTAATGATTGTCGGACCTTTTTAAAGTCAGGGTTTGAAAGAACAGAAAGGCTATTGAAGGCAACAAGGTCTTGCTCAGGACTTTGAGACTTGCTAACGAAGGACATCAAAGAGTTCCTTTGTTCTCGTGAAAGTATTGAATTCAACTTCTTTTCGGTAAGACTTGACCTCCGACTGCGGTTGTCGACCGTCTGATCATTCATTCTGGAAGTTGCAATACTGTCGCCATCTAAAAAATCAGTGATTGTTTCATTGCCAATTTCGATTGCAAGTTGCAAAAGGTCTCGGTCCTTATTGGCACAGGCAAGTTGAGCCGCCACGAGAGCAATGAGTGCATTTTGACTATTCGATTTTGAGGTGTCAATGTAAGAGGACTTGGGGGTAATTCTCGCCTCCCGAAAGAATCCGCCATCGATTGCATCGTATAAGGGTGTACAGGCCAATTGCTTCAGGGTCGTTGATGAAAAGTCGATCCTTCCGAGTTTAGCGAGAAGCCTGAGTCCCATTGGATTGACCTTCATTCCCCCAGGCTTGAGTAGCCCGTTTTCTCCGGTTTTCAATGCTTGTTGGAGTATTGCCGTGAAATCTGAAAATGCCGGAAGTGGTTCAGCAGGTGACGCAATGAGCGTTCGGATATCAGAGTCTTGAGATGATTGAAGACTTTGTTCTGATTGCAGAAATGCAGGTCCTTTATTTACTTTGATCTTGGACTCAATGAGGAATGGCAAGATGGACTCGGGCCCAAAATACTGAAAAGGGTCTTCAATGGTGTAATGGCTAACAAGGGCTCCTTCCTGATCAGTAACCAATAACTCGACTCCAGGTTCAATATTTTTGATAAGGCGCTGCTGTGGAAGGGTTAACTGGCACAAGTCAGGAAATTGGTCGAGATTAATCTTAACTGGCACAAAGGTTCGATTGACAAATCGAGCCATTTCAGGATCGCGGAACACGCTGAGTTCCAGTTGCTTTGCGTAAGAATTCGCAGGATCAATGAGAAGAATGAGAAGTCCCATTTTTCGCCTTTTCGCTTCAATACTGCCTTGCTCAATCGTCTTCTTCCAATTGATTTCGACAATCGGCGCGGGCTGAGGCTCCGACGAAGGAACTGAAACAAGATATTCGGTTGGCGATGGAGGAAGTAGTGGCTCGTAGGCAACACGGAAGACCCCAATCATGCTGAGGGTTACGACAGTAAGTGCAGTGACCCCAAATGTTGGTTTTTTCATCCCAATTGAATTATGAGCTTATTCCGCTCGCAAGGTTCAAGAACCTTGAAACGGTTGTGCTAAACTCTTGGTCTAATGGCGATCTCGCTCGAAGAAGTCCGGCACGTTGCAAAACTTGCGCGCCTGGATCTGCAGGAATCCGAAGTTATGTCACTTCAGACAGAACTGAATGCTCTGTTGGGTCACTTCGGCGACATTCAATCGCTTAGCTTGCAAGAATTAGAACCTATTTTGCATGCATCAAACTTAACTAACGTTTGGGCAGAAGACATCTCACTGCCATCGTTAAGACGAGAATCTGCCCTTAAGAATGCCCCAATCAGCAAAGCCGGGTTATTCCTTGTCCCTATGATCATTGAGGATTAGGGCTCGATGATTACCCAGCTCACAGCGACAGAGCTCGCAACAAAACTTCAATCAAAAGAAATCTCGGCAACCGAGGTAACTCAAGCCTTTTTGGATCGAATCGGGTCGCAGGATCAAATCTATGGTGCATTTCTTGCCTTAGATCAAGAAAAAGCACTTGCCCAGGCATCAGTTGCGCAAACGATGATTGATTCCGGTAATGCCGGACCAATGACCGGAATTCCCGTCGCAATCAAAGACAATATTTCAACGGAAGGAATTGAGACCACGTGCGCCTCAAAAATCCTAAAGGGTTATATTCCTCCTTTCGATGCAACCGTGATCCAGCGCCTAAAATCGGCGGGTGCAGTGACCATTGGCAAAACAAACCTTGATGAATTCGCCATGGGGTCATCAACCGAGACTTCCGCTTACAAATTGTCTAAAAATCCTTGGGATTTGACTCGTACTCCTGGTGGATCATCGGGTGGCTCAACCGTCGCAGTTGCAGCTGATATGGCACCAATTGGACTTGGTTCTGATACCGGAGGGTCAATTCGATTGCCCGCATCATTCTGCGGAATAGTCGGCTTCAAGCCAACTTACGGTCGATGTAGCCGTTTCGGACTAGTTGCCTTCTCATCGAGTCTGGACCAAATTGGACCACTTGCGAAAACGGTTGAAGATGCTGCGATCATTTCGAACGTTATCACGGGACACTGCGATCGAGACTCCACATCAATTCCTGATTCGCAGATATCAATTGCCGACCTTAAGAAAGGCTCGCTCAAGGGACTTAAACTGGCATTTCCAAAGGAAATGTATGGCGAGGGCACGGACCCCGAAGTCAGGGCAGCCACGGAACAGGCTCTTGATGAACTGAGGAAAGAAGGCGTTGAGATCACGGAGATTTCTGTTCCTTCGATCCCGCTTGGAGTCACAACTTATTACATCATTGCTCCGGCCGAAGCAAGTTCAAACCTAGGTCGATTTGACGGAGTTCGATATGGTCCGCGGTCTGAAGGGCAAGGTCACATTGACGTTGTCGCCAAAACTCGAGCCGAAGGTTTCGGTCATGAAGTTAAGGCTCGAATCATGATTGGTACCTACGCTCTCAGCGCTGGTTACTACGATGCGTTCTACCTTCGAGCCCAGCAAGTCAGGGCCATGATGACTCAACAGTTCAACGATGCGTTCAAAGAATTTGACCTTGTCGTCTCGCCTACTGCGCCAGTCGTAGCGTTCCCGCTTGGCGCGATGAGTCAAGACCCAATGCAACTGAAGTTGCTCGACTATTGCACAATTCCCGCAAACATGGGTGGCTTCCCCGCCATTTCCCTACAAGTCGGATTTGCTCACGGTCTTCCGGTTGGTTTGCAGCTCATGGGACCTCAAATGAGTGACGAATTACTGCTTCAAACTGCATTTGCTGTAGAAAGCGCGTTTGAAACACAACGAATGCGCCCTCCAATCCCGTAAAGTTAAGTGATGCTGAGCGAGGAGATTCGAAAAGCCGACCAACGGATTTTTTGGCGTGCCTTCTTGCGTCCAAATCGCATCGTATTGCACCTTTTGTTTTTGTTGGTGTGCGGTTCGATTGGTTCATCAACCGGAAGCCCATTTCCGCTCATTATCGGTTTTCTCTTTAGCTCAATCGTCCATTTCAATCGTGCAGACGCTGCCGCAAAGCGCAAGCGATTCATTAACTCTCGCTTCATGAGCCTATGGAACGGTTGCCGGGAGCGATTTGAAAGCTTTGAAGACGGAATCAAGAAGCTCAAACGAGCTGACATCGCCCAATTCCAAGAATTGCCGGATACTGTTCGCGATCTAGCCATGACGATTTACAATGCTCTGCGTCGTGCCGATATCTTGTTTGAGGAAGTTCTCCAGTCCGAAGGCGTTGACCGGATCCGACCAGGAGTTCCAATGTTTAAGCCGACCGATCCTCAGGCACAAGAGCTGTATCGAATTGCGGAAAAGAACCTCGGCGAGTATCGTGGCCATTACAACGAATTAATGGCTGGTATCCAACGCACTGAAGCCCAAGCAACGGTCTTTATGACTACGTTGGATAACCTGAGGGTCAAAATGCTTGGCTATCGATTGATTGGCAAGAATCCATCGCTCAGCTCGGAAGAGTTTCTTTCGGTTCTCGCCGAAGCTAGGGCACAGTTAAGCGCCATTGATCGTGCCCTGGATGAGCTCGACTTATCGCATTATCCAAAAACTGTCGCTGTCGTGAACCCTCAGACTCCAGAACAGGATTTCAATGAGGCCTTATCAAAAATGGATATGTCCTATGAAAACGTGCCAACCAACGACCACCAAGAGTCATCGGGAATTGAAGGGAGTCATTAGGTTTGATTATCCAGTGTCCCGCAAAATTGAATTTCTTCCTCAGTGTAGGCAAGAAAGATCATCGTGGCTATCATCCTTTGCGATCCATTTTTCAGGCGGTTAGCCTTTACGATGAACTTCACATCGAACGGGCGACCGAACTGAGCTTTAGTTGTGATGACCCGGGAGTGCCAGAAGACAACACCGTGATCCGGGCGGCGAGAATGATGATGGAAGTCGCCGATTTTCCACCAGTTGCGGTGAAGCTAATCAAGCGGATACCTAGTGAAGCTGGGCTAGGGGGCGGTAGTAGCGACGCTGCGGGAATCATCCGGGCGGCAAAGTCGCTTATGTCCGCCAAACTGCCAGAATACGAAAAGAAAGCGATCGCGAAATCAATCGGGGCAGACGTTCCCTTTTTCCTCTTAGGTGGACGCGCCATGGCTGAGGGGTATGGAGAAAAACTGACGCAGACTGCGTCACCGAATCCACCGGAATGGTATGTGATTGCCCAGCCCGATGACCGGTGCAATACAAAGTCAGCCTATGACCGGCTTGACGAAATGGAATACGAATGGCGAGACTTTCCGACCGAAGACATCCTTTACAATGACTTTGAACGAGTTTCGCCGTGTGGTTCACTGGAATTAATCGAAAGGCTCCAGGTTCATGGAGCCAAAGATGCCGGTCTAACCGGCTCAGGATCAGCAGTGTTTGGTCGGTTTCAATCCGAGGACGATGCAAAAGCCGCTGAAACTAAGCTCCGCGGCGAAGCTCCTTTCGTCTGTGTTGCCCATAGTCTTTAGCCCCGTTCGCTGGCAAGCTTTTGCTCAATTCCACTGCTTCGAAGCTCTGCAATCGGATCGACCGGAACACCTGATCGACTTCGGACTTCCGCAACCAGTGGCCGAACATCTGTTTCAAACGCGTCCATCATCAACCGATGTGCGCCCAACACATCGCCATTCGCTTGCATCACCGACAGTCCTTGGTAATCGACGATCAATGCCTTTGCTAAAGCAGTCTGACAGTTCAGCACGCTGAGTAGCATCGCTTCCAGCTTCGGCTCAATATTGTGGCTTTGATCGATCATATAGGCAACGTCGGAAGCCAAGTTTCCGGCAGAAACTAGCTCAGTGAAGATTGTAAATAGCTCAAACGGATTCGTGCTGCCAACAATCAAGTCATCATCCGCATAGTTGCGCGAGTTGAAATGGAATCCACCTAGACAACCTTCATCAAGCAACTGGGCCACGATGTAAGCGATATTCGTTCCCGGAGCGTGGTGACCCGTGTCAACCAGCACTTGGGCTTGCGGACCAAGTCGGCGACATAAAGCGAAGGAAGTACCCCAATCCGCTATGTCAGTGTGATAGAAGGCAGGTTCGAAGAACTTGTACTCAAGTAGCATTCGAGATCCAACTGGGAGCTTCGCATAAACCGCTTTTAGGGATTCTAAGAGCAAAGCCCTGCGTCCTCGAATCGAGTCCTGACCAGCATAATTGGTGCCGTCGGCTAACCAAATCGAAAGCAAATCACTACCTGTCGCAGACATAATCTCGCAACATTCCGCCATGTGGTCGATTGCCTTGGTTCGCACCTGTGCATTAGCGTGACAAAGACTACCAAGCATGTAGGCTTCATCTTGAAAAACGTTAGGATTGATGGCCCCAATCTTGATCCCGGCTTCAATTGCGTATTCGCCCAATGCTTTCCAATCCGAAACATAGTCCCACGGAATGTGAAGTGCGACACTTGGAGCAATGCCAGATAACTTGTGAATCAGAGCGGCATCGTCGATTTTTTCATGAACGTTTCGGGCTGCTGCCGCGTTCGGAAAAACCCGAAAGCGCGTTCCGCTGTTACCATATCCCCAACTAGGTGTCTCAATGTGCTGTTTTTGCAAAGATGTAATTACGCTTTCAACGTCAACGCCTTTCTCCCCCAGCTCATCCGTCAATCGATTAAAAGACTCACTCATTTCCGTATTCGGAGTATAGTCGGCGGATCAATTCTGGTGCCCATAAATTGTTAAAAACCGAGTAATGTGATTGTCATGAGGAAACTCGTACCTTACTTGTTGACTGCCGTTGTATCGAGCATAACTGTTCTAGCAATATCCCAAACCCAACAAAAAGCAAACCCAGATTCCCAATATCGCTTGGGTCCTGACTCAATGGCTCAGCCAGGGGTGCCGAAGGGCGAAATTAAGGGACCATTTGTTGTCAAAAGTAACGTGTACCCGGGGACTCAGCACACCTATTGGGTTTACGTTCCGGCCCAGTACGACCCAAAAATTCCCGCAGCATTAATGGTCTTCCAAGACGGGCAGGCATTCAAAGATTTGAACGCAGATATGCGGGCTCAAAATGTCATGGATAACCTTATCTATCGACGCGAAATTCCAGTTATGATTGGCGTTTTCATCAATCCAGGACGTACTCCAGAGCAGGATGAACCTTCGCCACAAAGGGGCTGGGGAGATGGATTTACCAACCGAGGAGTTGAATACAACACTCCGGACGACAAATACGCTCGGGTTATCACCGAAGAGTTGATGCCAGAGCTCAACAAGGAATATAACATTTCGAAGGATCCTGAGCATCGTGGTATCGGCGGTTCAAGCTCCGGTGCAATTGCTGCCTTTATGGTGGCTTGGGAGCGCCCCAATGCGTTCAGAAAAGTTCTCAGTAATGTCGGAAGCTTTACTAACATTCGAGGCGGAGACATCTATCCCGAACGAATACTTAAGAGCCCAAAGAAACCAATTCGAATCTATTTGTGTGACGGGCGTAATGACCTGCGCGGAATGCGTAACGGCAAATATGACCAACGATGGGACTGGTTCTATCAGAACGTTCGCATGAAAGATGCCCTTCAAAAGAAAGGGTACGACATGACATTCACCTGGGGAATGAACAATCATGGTCAACGGTTTGGTGGAGCAATTCTGCCTGACATGATGCGCTGGCTTTGGAGAGATGGACCAGTATCAACTGATCCGAACGATATGGTCGAAAGAGACTTTCGTCAACCAGTACAAAAGTAGCGTTTAACAAACTGTTTGAGACATAAAATGTAAATCTAACATTGCAGATGGTTCTTCCTCTTTTCGCTTTTACTTGCCTCTACCAAGTCGACTCACTGTCGGTTTTTCCGAGTACGATCTCCCCTCAAAAAAAGTGGGGAGTTGCCCACTATGTTGCGAAGGGTAAAGACCCCGATGAGTTTGAGAGCCAAATCAATACGTTGGTTAATCTTCAGACTCAAACCCCAGTAATGGTTCTCAAGGGATTTCAAGGGATGGAGCATGAGAATCACGGGGGAATGTCGGCGGCCTATTCTAAAGATGAACGTGAAGCAGTTGTTATTCACCTGGGCCGTTGGGAACCTCATGAGTTAGCCATAGTTGCTCCTAACGCAAGGTTGCAAAGGGACATTTTGAAGATGGTTCTCACGGACTCAAAAAACTTCGCAATGAGGCACCGAATAAAACCCCGTGGACCGAAAGTTGTTTTCGATGTGACTGGAGCGAAGTTCAATGGTAACAAAGTCACTCTGACAACCATTGGAGAAGTGCCCAAGAGCGCAGATGATCCAACGACTTACCTCTCAATAACATATTCTTTTAGAAATACGAAGTCACGTATCTTGATGGGCAAGCCATCGATCAGAGTAATTCCAGAAAAGTATGCGCTTCAATGGGCTGAATAAGCAGTCAACCATCCTCTTAATTTCTTAACCTAACCGAACTAACAATTAGTTGACTCGTTAACCTCTTGAACATGTTGGTTTCGTTGGCATACACCGTTTTTCTTTGCAGTCCTTTGGATCATGAGTTGATCCAGCAGAATAACGGAAAAGGAGGGAAAGGTGGTCCACCGGCTGTCTTTCGACTAGATGTGCCAGAAAGCAAGCTTAATGTCATCGCAGGAGTACCGACCAAGAATTCGATAGTTTTAAGTTTCCAAAGCATAAAGGACGGAACCGTCGATCTTAAGTATCAAGCCGATAAGCAACGAGCATTGCAAATTAGGTTCGATATAAGGGGTGGCGAGCCAAGACATTTCGAATTATCGAATCTCGCCGCCGCTCAAAAGTACACCTATAAGGCAACGTTGGAAGATCAAACGGTCAATGGCACCTTTGCGACGGCTAAGAGTGCGGGTCAATCATTTGTCTTTGATGTTCAAGCGGATTCCCATCTGGACGGAAACTCAGACCTCAAAGTCTACGAAAATACCCTCAACAATATGGTCAGCGATAAACCTGACTTTTTGGTTGACTTGGGCGACACATTCATGGTGGACAAGTATAAAAACTACATGGACTCGGTTAAGAATTACCAAGCTCAACGATATTGGTTCTCCATTCCAGGCTCCCAAATGTCAGTGTTCTTATGCCTTGGCAATCACGATGGCGAAGCAGGCTGGAAAGTGAAAAATGGAATTTCAACGACAGATTGGGCGCAGGCTCAACGCGAAAAGTTTTTCCCTCGAATTAATCGAAGCTCATTCTATAGCGGAGCCCCGGTAAAGGGTCTGTATTATGCCTACACCTGGGGAGATGCTCAATTCATCGTTCTCGATCCGTTTGTTGCAACTACCCAAAAAACTCGTACCGATGAAGATGGATGGAATTGGACGCTTGGTAAGGAGCAATTCCAGTGGTTTGAATCGACCTTAAAGAATTCCAAATCAAAATTCAAGTTTGTGTTCCTTCATCATTTGGTTGGTGGTTTGGGGTCCGAGGCTCGAGGCGGTGTCGAAGGAATTGACCGCTATGAATGGGGTGGAAAAGAAGAATTTCCGGTGAAACGTTCGGGATGGACCGACCCGATCCATTCATTGATGGTCAAGTACAAAGTTTCAGCCTTGTTCCATGGGCATGACCACCTCTATGTTCGGCAAGAGCGGGATGGAATTGTCTATCTCGAAGTCCCTCAACCGAGCTTATCCCGAAGCGATAGCACTGCAAGTGCAGAGGGATATGGCTATCGCTCAGGGAAAATTCTTGGATCTTCCGGTCATGTTCGAGTATCCGTGGACCCCAAGGGTGCCAAGCTAGAATACGTCAAATCCAGACTTTCCGGAAGAAACCAGGAAGTTGTTGATAGTGTGACGATCACACTGTAAAGCTATTTAGAATTACTTACGCACCGAAAGCCGGTGTGGCAGAGTCCCGTATCGGCAGAGGATTTCATGCGTGCCGTGACTCGGTATCCCTTGCAATAGCAGTCCGCACAAAGAAAGGAACCTCCCCGAACAACATGCTTCGGAACATTCGGTTCATCAGGGTCATATGAATTCTTCGGTCCCTTTGGATTCAGTTTTTCGGAGTGGGAATAGGAATCGGGTCGATACCAATCGAGGCACCATTCCCAAACGTTGCCTCCGATATCGAACAATCCATAACCATTTGGCTTAAATGTTCCCACTGGAGAAGTCGACGCAAAGCCGTCGGTGTTGTCATTCTTAACCGGAAATCTTCCTTGCCAAATGTTTGCTTGAGGTCTCTTAGTATTAGGCGGTTCATTGCCCCAAGAATATTCAGCCCCGGTCTTTCCTCCTCTGGCGGCAAACTCATATTGGGCTTCAGTTGGAAGGGTTTTCCCTGCCCATTTAGCATAAGCCATGGCGTCGTCCCAAGCAACTTGGACGACAGGATGACTCATTTTTTTAACAATATTTGATTTTGGCCCCGATGGGTGTCGCCAATAAGCTCCTGGTACGTAATCCCAACCCTTACCTTCCACAAACACAAGGGCTCCTGGCACCAGTTTAGACTTGGGTACACCAGGAAAGTCCTTCGGGTTCAGGGGGCGCTCGGCGATGGTTTTGTATCCTGTCGCTTTAACGAAAGCTTCGAATTGTTGGTTTGTTACCTCGTACTTATCGATCCAAAACCCACTCAGTGACACTGGATGAACTGGACTTTCATCCGACAGACCAGAATTTGATCCCATTTTAAATGTTCCTGATGGAATCCACACCATTCCTGCGGGTGTGCCAGTAATTGCAGCAGCCAAGATTATTGAAATCATTGTGGAAAGCAGGGTCGGTCTAATGACCGCCGCCACCACCTCCTCCATTGCCCTTTCCTTTGCCTTTGCCGCCACCCTTACCGCCACCATTGCCGCCTCTTCCTCCTTTGCCACCCTGTTGAGAATTCGGATCGGTAGCATTCTCTGGCTTGAAGTTAGGGTTCGGTGAAGGCATTTGGGCGTTTACCGACTTGAGGTAAGTCTCCAATCGCTTTTCTAGTTCGGCAACTTTTGCTGGCTGGCTCTTTGCCAAATCCTTCGATTCCTCAGGGTCGACTATGATGTTGAAGAGACTGGAATTTCCGGTCTCATAGGAACGGAACAACTTGTATTCTTTGTCGTAAATTGCCGACGCTGGTCCCCCGTTACCGAGATCGTAATGAGGAAAATGGATGACAAATTCGGACGCGGGTCGAGTCAAAGAGGTTTCGCCCTTCCAGACCCCAGCTAAAGACCCACCTTCAACTGCTTCGGGAATCTTTGCACCGGAAATCGATGCAAAAGTCGGTAACAAATCCCATCCAATTGCCCGTACTGAAGAAGTTGAGCCAGGCTTGATTCCCGGTCCCCTAACGATCATTGGAATCCGAATACCGCCTTCGAGCACGCTCCCCTTTCCGCGACTAAGCGGTCGGTTTGCATTTCCTTGAGTTCCATGATCCGCAGTGTAAACGATGTAGGTATTGTCAGCCAATCCCAGGTCATCAATTTTTTCCATGAGGCGACCAATTTGGATGTCCATATCATGCATGACCCCGCTCAATGAGAGTTCCTTCTCACGGGAATTTGGATACATTTCTGACACCATTTTATAGGTCTCAGGAGTCACCTCAGCTTGACTACCTCCGCCGTAGTGATCTACGTGCAAATAGAACGGTTTGCCTTCCTTGATGCTTTTTTCGATGAAGGCAATTCCTTCGTCTGTAATGTGTTTTGCTTCTCCTGGGTTTGGTGTGCGATTATTTCCCGGTCCTGAATTAGTGTTTGGACCATCGGACTCATCAAATCCTGACGTTTTCGGATCCAGTCGACCAACATGCCATTTACCAAAGTGAGCTGTTTTATATCCTGCATCCCGCAAAACATCACCAACGGTTTTGGTGCCGTTCGGAAACGACATGATTGGTGTTGGAGGAAGCAACTTTGTATTAACGGAATCTGGTGCCACGGATTGAGGATCGCCACCACGGCCCTTCTGACCCCCTCCTTCGTTGACATAAGTCATGTGCAATTTAGTTGGGCTTACTCCGGTGAAGAAGCTGGCTCGCGATGGTGTGCAGCGTGGGCAAGATGCATAGAAAGAGGACATTCGCATGCCTTGAGAAGAAAGCTTTGCTAAATTTGGAGTTAGAGTATGAGGTGCTTTTGCATCTTTTCGCCCGTCATCCATGGAAACGGAGGTGCTTGACCAGCCATGCCCTTCTCCAACAATAACAATGAAATTTGGCTTCTTGACCGGAGTTGGCTTTGGATTAGTCACAGGGGTTGCACCGGAGTAATTCCACGCTCCAATGACCATGACTGAACAAAGCAATCCAATTTTTCGCATCCAAGTATTACGGATCATCATTATCTAAGTTCAATTCCTGATAAGAGCTTGATCGTACTATAATCAACTTATGATAGCAACTGCTCTCGCGTTGTCATTTTTCCATGCACCCGCCACTGTACCGGCTCCAAAGTGGAGCTTCGTCGTAGCAGGAGATGGGCGGGCAGACCCCAAGGCAAAGCGTCCCGAAGATAAAGACGGAGTAAACACCCTCATTACCGGAGAGATTGCCGATGCAGTCATTCAAGAAAATGCGAAATTTTTGATGTGGACTGGTGACTTGAGTTACGGATACACAAAAACTGCCGAAGAGTTTGAGAGTCAACTATTGACTTGGAGGGGCCTCATGGCTAAGGTTTACGCCAAAAATATTCCCGTACTTGCCTGCCGGGGAAATCATGAAGCCGGGGCAAAAGATAGTGAAGCAGTTTGGAACAAAGTATTTCATGGCCGGTTTGCAATGCCTGGCAACGGTCCCTCAACCGAAAAGAACCTAAGCTTTTACTATGGAAAAGGTGATGTCTTGGCAATTGGACTCGATCAATACATTTATGGAAAGGAAGCCGTTAACCAACCTTGGCTCAACAGTGTACTTGCCGAATATCCCAAACCTTTTATCTTTGCCATGGGACACGAACCGGCATTTATGGACGGAAGTCACAAAGATACGATGGATGCCAATCCAGAACAGCGCGATGAATTTTGGATGAGCATGATCAATGCGGGTGCAAGGGTGTTCTTTTGTGGGCACGATCACCTCTATGACCATATGATGGTAACTCGAGCGGGAGCTAACCCTGGTCCAGAGGTCCACCAAATAGTTGCAGGAACTGCCGGGGCACCGTTCTATAAGATCGGTGACTATTCCGGCAAGAATGAAGGCTGGAACCTGAAGCGGATCAACCATATTGATAACACTTACGGCTATTTGTTGGTGACTATCGAGGGCATGAAGGCGACAATTACGTTCAAAGGTCGAACAGCGCCGGGAGTCTATAAGGCAATGGACACGTTTAGCTACACCGCAAAACCCACAAAACTCAAAGGAAATTAGAAGTGAGGTGGCAGCGAATATTGGCTATTCCGATTCTCGGATGGTTCGGGGCGCTTTCATTTGGGCAAGCAACAGCAAAACCAAACATCGTCGTTATTTACGCTGATGACCTAGGATATGGTGATGTTTCGGCCTATGGCGCAAAGGCGGTCAAAACACCTAACGTTGATCGACTAGCGGCCAAAGGATTGAAGTTCACCAATGCCTATGCAACTTCGGCAACCTGTACTCCGTCACGCTTTTCATTGCTAACTGGGACCTATGCCTTTCGACAAAAAGGGACGGCTGTCTTACCCGGCAATGCGACTCTTATCGTTCCAACCGACAAGGCAACCCTACCGTCGATGATGCAGCGAGCGGGATACAAAACCGGCGTTGTCGGAAAGTGGCACTTAGGCCTTGGGAAGGCTGATGTTGAGCAGAATTGGAATAAAGAAATCATGCCGGGGCCACGAGAAGTTGGGTTCGATTACTCTTTCATCATGGCGGCAACTGGCGATCGGGTTCCGTGCGTTTATCTAGAAAATCAGGAGGTTGTCGGGCTGGTACCAACGGATCCAATCCAGGTTAGTTACAAGACTTCGTTCCCGGGTGAACCGACGGGAATCAGCTTGATAGATCGACTCAAAATGAAGCCGAGTCAGGGACACAATCAATCCGTCATCAACGGCATCCCGCGTATTGGCTACATGAGAGGGGGCAACGATGCCCTTTGGCGCGATGAAGACCAAGCCGACACCTTTACTGAACGAGGCATCAATTTCATCAAGGAGAATAAGGACCATCCGTTCTTTCTCTATTTCGCAACTCACGATATCCACGTTCCCAGAGTCCCACACCAACGATTTGTTGGGAAGACGACAATGGGAGCGCGAGGCGATGCGATCGTCGAATTTGATTGGATTGTTGGACAACTCACTGCAACTTTGGATCGCCTTAAGTTGACGGACAACACAATCATCATCCTTAGCAGCGACAACGGTCCCGTTTTGGATGACGGATACCAAGACAAAGCCAATGAATTGGTCGGAACTCATCTACCAGCCGGACCACTCAGAGGTGGCAAGTACAGCATTTTCGAAGCGGGTACCAGAGTTCCATTTATCGTGAGTTGGCCAGGGCATGTTCGAAAAGGAACAAGCAAAGCAATCGTCAGCCAGATCGATTTTCTATCAACGTTTGCGTCATTTTTGGATCAGCCGCTCAAGCCAGATGAAGGAGTTGATAGTTTGAGTCTTCTTGATGCGCTTTTCGGGAAGTCCAACATCGGAAGAACGACCTTCATTGAATATGCTGGAACCTTGGCAATTAGAGAAGGAAACTGGAAATACATTGCTCCGAGCACTAAGTCGGCATATGATGCCAGCACCAGGATTGAACTAGGAAATTCTAAAGAACCCCAACTTTATGATTTGGCAAAGGATCCAGGGGAAAAGGTGAATCTTGCCAGTAAGAATCCCGACATCGTAAAACGCCTTTCCCAGTTGCTAACCAAATCAATTGAAAGTGGTCGAACCAGAAACTAACACTAAAGTTGACTGGCGACCTTCACAATCCTTGCGATGAGGGCGGGATCCTCGGCGTAGTGCTTTTGAGTTTCAATTAGCTTCTTCACCATCCGTTTTCGAAGTTCGGCAAATTTTGGAAAGTTCCAGAGGTTTCGATGCTCATTCTTGTCATTTCCAATATCAAAAAGCTCCCATTCTCCAAGCTCGTCATAAAACATGAGCTTGTAGTTTCCATCAATTACGCAAACGCTCTTTGGCACCTTATGCTCGCCATCATTGCTCTCGTAAAAGTGTCCATAGAACGGCTGTTTTGATGACGACTTTTTGGTCTTGATGAGCTCACAAAGGCTTTCACCTTGCATCGCAGTCGGTGGAGTAACTCCAACGGCTTCGAGTATTGTTGGAGCCAAGTCAATATTGCTTGTTACCGTCTTGACCACCCCTGGTTTAACTCCTGGCCACTTCACAATCAGAGGAGTGCCGGACGATGGCTCGTAAAACCATCGCTTATCGAACCATCCGAATTCGCCCAGGAAGAATCCTTGATCAGAGCCATAGATGACAATCGTGTTCTTAGCTAATCCTAGCTCATCTAGTGACTTTAAGATATCTCTGACGCTGTCGTCGACTGAGCTAATGCACCGTAAGTAGTCCTTGATGTATCGGTCATAAATGACCGAATCCCTCGATTCTCCAGAATCCAGCCGACGGTGAAATTCGGCGTCCTGTCCTTTCATCTTTTCCAGCCAAACCGCCCGTTGAGATTCATTGAGCCGAGCCGGTGGACTGTCTACCAACAGGTCGCTATCAAACTTAAGGTCTTGATTAACCCTCATATGAGCGTTCGCTGCGCCACTGTTCAACTCGCCATAGTTGCGATTGAAGTCGGGCGGCAAAGAAAATTTGCGATTAGCAAACAGGTCTAGTTTGTCCAGGTTGGGTTGCCATGGTCGGTGAGGTGCCTTTTGCCCGACCATTAAGAAGAATGGCTTTCCGCTAGTTTCTTTCAACCAATTCTTGGCTTTGTCGGTAATGAGGTTGGTAACGTAGCCCGTCTCGCGATGTGTGCCCGAAGCACTGATGAAGTCAGGATTAAAGTAGTTCCCTTGTCCGGGCAAAATCTCCCAATAGTTGAATCCAGTTGGGTTCGATTCGAGGTGCCATTTGCCAATCCAAGCGGTTTGGTAGCCGGCCTGCTGCAAAAGCTTGGGAAAGGTCTCTTGAGTTCCATCAAATTTTGACGCGTTGTCTTGATGTCCATTGATATGGCTCAATTTTCCCGTCAGCAAACTTGCCCTACTTGGTGCGCACAAGGGATTCGCGGTGTAGTGTCGATCAAATCGAACTCCGTCTTTTGCCAGTTGGTCGATGGACGTGGTCTGCATGAGCTTTGACCCGTAAGCCGAGATCGCCTGACGAGCATGATCATCGCTAAAGATGAACACGACATTGGGGCGGGTAGATTGGGCAATTGAACAGGCTAAAGCGATGGAAAACATGAGCGTCCTATCGCTCATTCTACTGAACAATTTGACTGGGGCGCCGCAAAACATACAGCGAACTCTGATCGCAATATTCTCGACGCAAGGGATCAGATCCTAAAACTTTTCGTCCAAGAGGTTGTGGACCAACTAAGTTGTTGATTCCATCGAATAGAGGGGGACTTCGGTCCCTGTCATCATTACTTTGGGTCAATTGATATTCAAAACGATCAGTTTTGACCCGAGAGACTCCGACTGATGTGACTGACCTAAATGACGTAATCACGTCCATTTTGGAAACTTCAAGGAACGAAGACCTTTCACATGAATAGGGTCCACTCTAGTCACCAAATAGAATTCGATCTGCTTAAAAGTGGCGTCCCGGACAGAATTCGAATCTGCGACCTATAGCTTAGGAGGCTATTGCTCTATCCACTGAGCTACCGGGACATTTGCCGATGCGGCAACGAACCATCATTTTACTTGAACAAAACTCGATACCTCATAGGGAGCCTTAAGACTTCAGGCTACTTCGTCAAGATGTACGCAACCCACATCAGCATCAACAGAAGCGTTAAGAAGGCGGATGGCACAAGGATCAGGAGCGGGAAGTAAGGCATCCAGGGGTGATTGTCGTCCACATAGAACATATCACCAGGCTTATAAACACCTAACGGATCGTTGTTCCGCCAGAATTTGTCAATCTTCATAAAACCACCCTCAACCGTGTTGCGCGAGACCCGACTCTTGCCAAAGGTCTTGATCAAAAACTCATTGGTTGCGATGAGAGAACTCAGCGAATGATCTTCAGGTCGTACGTCAGACAAAGTTCGGGCAACGAGCATGGGCATTAGACCATAGCGTTGCGCGAAGCTCTCAACGGTTAAGTCCGTCGGCGATTGCATCGGAGAGAGTATCAATCGTTCGTGAACGAACGCGACTTCCTCGGATTTCATTAATGTATCGCCGATCAAAGTGTCCGCTGAAGGCATGACCATAATGTAACTATAAACGAAATCCTGCCAGAAAACAACGCCAATTCTTTCAATTACCAGGTCTTTCAAACTCCGTCACCATCGCACCTGAATCATTAGTTTCGTCAAACTTCGATTGGTTCTAGTCCGGTTTACTGTCCGTAATGTTTCTCGCCCTTTCTCTCGGCGTGTCGATTTGTAACGCATCGACCTATGATTTTTGTGATCGCAACACGTTCTTGCCGAAGCTCGATCAAGATGCTGCCCAAAATTCAATGCCAATGAGTCAGTGGCCCAAGTCCAAGCGTGTTGCATCTGTATCCGAAGAAACCCATCTCAGCAACGTAACTCAATTGACGTTTGGAGGACAGAACGCCGAAGCGTATTGGAGCAAGGACGGTAAGAAAATCGTTTACCAATCGCTTCAACCAGGTTATCCTGACGAGCAAATTTTTACCATGAATGCCGACGGGAGCAACAAGACACTGATCTCAACCGGACTTGGTCGATGCACATGCAGCTACTTCTCTCCGGACGGAAAGTATGTGTATTTCAGCTCAACGCACGAACGTAACCCCGGACCGCAAAAGAAGCTCGACCGAAGCAAAGGCTATGTATGGATGGTGAATCCCGATTTCATCATGTACCGATTTGATCTTGCCAAAAAGAAGCTCGAAACCGTCTTCAAGACAAAGGGATATGTTGCCGAAACCACCATTGACCCGATGGGTCGTTACTTGACCTTTACGAGCGACAAAGATGGGGATCTAGAAATCTACCGAGCCGATCTCAAAGGTGGAAACGTGAAGCGTTTAACGAACCACCCAGGCTATGATGGTGGTCCATTCGTCAGTTGGGATGGTAAAAAGATCACCTACCGGCGAGATATTGACGGAACACCTGAGCAACTCGACGAATACAAGTCCTTGCTCAAAGAGCACATGGTTCGACCAACTAGGCTCGAAATTTGGCTTATGAACGCCAATGGCACCGAAAATAAGCAGCTGACATTCCTGAAAAAGGCTTCGTTTGCGCCGTTCCTTCATCCCGACGGCAAAAGAGTCATTTTCTGTTCAAACTGGGAAGACCCAAAAGGACGGGAATTCGACCTCTATATGATTCGAACGGATGGTTCACACCTCGAAAGAATCACTTATAGCGGAGACTTTGATGGCTTTCCAATGTTTACCAAAGATGGCAAGAAGTTGCTATTTGCCTCAAACCGATACAACTCGGTTCCTGGTGAAACAAACATCTTTGTAGCCGATTGGAAAGACTAAAAAAGCTACTTGGGCGGTCGCTTCATGGCTTCCAGCACCTGCTGTCGAACTGAGTCAGGAAGGGTCTTCCAAGTATAGGTTGGCAAGTTGTTTTCAACGGTTGGATTAGTCGTCTCTTCGCTCGTGGACTTGTTTCCTAGATGAATTGTCGCGACAAAAATTCGTTGAGACCCGAGTGTAAATTTGGCATCAAAGACCGGTGAACCTGTCTTAGCCTCCTTTAGGAGATCGGCGAATGAATTGATGTCAAACACCGTGCCGTATTCTTCAATCGGCTCCGTTGCAAAGCGGAATTCTGGCTCGACCTTTATCGAGGCAACAAGACTCATTCCTTTAATCCCGTTCGGCAAATAGTAAAGGGGGCACAGAGCTGGTGAATCTTCATTGCCGATCGGAGAAAGTTCTGTCAACACACCCTCCCTCCACAAGAAATTCATAATCGTTTGACCATCTTGATTTAAAGACGAAACGGGAATTCGGGCGCCACGAAGGCAAGCATTGAGTTGATCTTCGGGCAAGGTGCCAAAGACGCTTGAGACATATCCGTTAAATCGCAAATCATCAAGCAGAAACGCTTGGTTGGGTATCCACGTGGAACCGTAACTCATGAGCGCATTGATCCGAGCCTTCTGAAGGACAGGATAGAAGTTTGGAGTGTTGGCGACTTGAGTTAGGCGAGCATATTCTTCAATTATTTTACGATCCATCCGCCAAGCTCGATTAAAGAGTGGATTGATTGGTCTCCCAAGAACCCAACCATCGGCATCTTCCCGCTTCATACCCAAAACAAAGTTGCTCTGAACGACCAACGGAACATGCAACGCTGGACGGGGAGTATCTTCATCGTCCTTAAGATTGACTAACAGTGGCTTATTGACCGATTTGGCAAAGTCGATCCAACATCGACCTTGAATAATTCCAAGCGGGTCCTGTTTTGTGGCTTGGAACATGGAATTGACCGCTTCCTTGAGGAGCGGAGAATCTTGATATTTCTCGAAAACTGGAGCAGCTTCGGCGCCAGCGTTGATCTCCTTTTGAAGCGTGAGAATATCCCTGGTCGAATCGGATACTTTGAAACTCTCGCCCTTTGGTTCAAGTTCCTTGGAATTGACGGCTCCCACCGGAAACCAACTCCCAACGTATCGCCAATCCTTATCGAGCCATTGAATAAAGAAGTAGCACCGTTCTC
>JBAXBU010000014.1:0-46059 GCA_037141835.1 Armatimonadota bacterium
CATGGATTTCACGCTGCCAACTGCCGGTTTTGTATCGATAGTTGTTTCTGTCCTGGTCGGCTCACTTTGAGTGACGGTGTTTTCGTAATTTTCACCGGGCTTTGAATCAGTAGCTGCTGGTGCTTTTGGTAAGTTAGCACTGACTCCGGCAGGCGTTCCGCTTCCCGGAGTTCCACCCCCCATCTTCTCGGTCATTGACTTTGTGACTGCGCCCTTTTTAAAAGCTTGGGTAGTTTCGTGTTTGTGTGTCTCGTCCATATTGACCTCACAGTTGACGCTAACACGAGTGGCACCAGGACCCCAAATGCCATCGAGAATTCCTTGAAGTCTTGCTTCTTCTTTCCTTGCAACGGTTTGTTCCATATCAAGCTTATTAGTTGCGATTGAACCGTTTTCGGCTGCTTCGGCGCCGTTATAAAGTGCTTGACTTCGTTCATCAAGTACAACGACATGTTTCATGTCCAATCCTTCGATGGAGTTTGCAACGAGCATGGCAATGCCTCTCGCGGCATCTCGACTGATTGAACCGTTACCAGCGGTCACTAGGCTGACACTGGCAGTTGCTGGTCTTTGTTGCTCAGCAAAAGGTGAAGGATCGCCAAGAGTAACATGGACGCGAGCGCTTCTTACTCCTGGATTTGTTTCGATGGAGCGAGCCATCTCACCTTCTTTCATTGATCGAATTCGCTCTCGCTCAACTGTTGGAGTTGTACCGAGGTTCATGTCTCCAAGGGTTTCGTCTCCAATGTGGGCACCTTTTGGCACTTTGCCTCCGGCCGTGAGCTTCATTCGGAGTTCAGACACTTTATCAGATGGAACCTCGATTAGTCCTGGAGTATCGTATTTCATCGGGATTCCTTGACCCTGCAAATCCATTACGATTGCAGCCTTATCGGTTTCCGTCAGTCCGCTATAGAGCATGTCGAATTTAGGTCGCGAAGCAACCGTAAATACGCCAAATAGCAATAACAGCGTAAGACCAACACCTCCAAGTGTTGTTACTCGCTGAGTTGGGTTGCTTTCCAACCACCAATTTTTAATTTTTTCGATGAATCCGCCCATGGTTTAAGTCCCGAGGGGCAGCAGTTAAAGACTATATCTGCATATGTGAAAGCTCTTGAAAGGCTTCAAGCATCTTGTTCCTCACCGCCATGGTGAGTTGCATAGATGTTGAGGCTTTTTCCATTGCTAGCATTACGTCTTGAACTTCCGCCGGTCGTCGACCCGTAATTAAGTCAGTTTGGATTTCAGTCGATTTCGACTGGGAATCGTTCACTTCTTTAAGTACGTCCATCAACATATGGGCAAAATCGCCTTTTTCCCCTGCGGACTGAGTCGCAGTCCCAAGTTTGCCTTGACTTAAGGCATCTTGAATCGCAGGATTGACAGAAATTCTCATCTACTTTGTAAGGTTTCGGTTAGATCTTGCCAATCTGGAGGGCTGAACCGATCATTCCCTTCACAGTGTTAAAAGCGGCGATGTTTGCTTCATAGGCGCGGCTAGCGCTGATCATGTCAACCATTTCCATTGTTGGGTCAACATTGCTCATGGTTACCATTCCCGTCACAGGATCATGAAATGGGTTTGCCCAGTCCACTTTTTGGAGGCATGGTCGATCTCGATCTTCGAGGATGGATTCAATTTGTACTCCGTTGCCAGTTGCACTTAAGACAACCGATCTTCGACGATATCCATCTTCTCCAGGACGAGCGACGGTATTAGCGTTCGCAATATTGCTCGAAATGGTGTCCATTCGAAACCTCTCAGCGGTTAGGCCACTGGTGCTGGTTTGAAGGGCATTAGCAAGGGTTCCAATTCTCATTTATTAGTTTCCTCCCCGAATGACATTTTTAAGTCCAGAGAAATACCGAGCGGTTAGCTCGGTTAAGCTATTGAATCGAGCCTCAGTTTGCGCAATAGACATGACCTCATACTCCATATCGACATTGTTTCCGTCGAGTCTAAGAGATGATTTTTCGGCTTGCATTGCGCCGTGAGTTCGATTGGCGACCACCTGATCGAAATTATCCATGCTATCTTCAAGGAGGATATTGAAATCCGAGTCCTTACGCTTGTAGCCGGGTGTGTTGACGTTAGCGAGGTTATTTACTAACAAAGACTGCCGCTCGGCAGTCTTGCTCATCGCTCGACTCAGACGGTCTGCCTGAGGTCCAAAAAGATTATCCAAATAAGACACGGTCGTTTTCCCACGATCCGCGCATCCATGTGCTTGCTCGTTCCAATCCTTGGTTCGAGAGGCATTTCCTGCCTACAATTCTTATCGGCTGGAATTCAAAAATTTGGAGTGTGTAGCCTGCTACTTGCCTTTTTTAACCGCGGCATATCCGATTTCACGATCAAAGCCGAAGAAGTGTTCTGCGGCGATATGCTGACCGGGTTTTCCGATGAACGATACATAAGAAGAGTCATCCTCTTTTGTCATTTGAACTCCATAGCGGAGCGTATATTGGGATCGTTGCTTATTAGCTACTTGTTCAAGCAGTTTGGTCTTTGTAGCTCGCTCGTTAGGATTCTGGGCACTTTTCAGTCGCGCGACAACGGCAGGCGAGAGTTTTTCAATGTTAGCTTTCAAAATCTTTGTTGGCCTTCTGAGGTATGCCGATGAAGTAAACATAGTTTCATAGCTACCGTATCGAACGATATTGACCAGTTCAATTGCCCGCACAGCATCAATGCAACCGTCTGGATCTCCGTTCAATGCCTCTTGCTCGGCAAATTCAGACAGCTTATTCGCAAGGTTGGAACATGTCTTAAAGATTTCACCCTTGGGTCCATCGATAAGTGACTCTCCGTAATAGCCCGGATATATTTGGGAAATTTTTCCTTGCTTTGAATAGGAAATCCACATTTCACTTAGTTCACGCACAACTTTCAAATCGTTGTTGTGATCTTTGAGTTTGGCTTTCGTGACCTTTATTGGCTCAATATAGTCGCTCGTTCTTGAATCCAGAGTCGAATCTACAACGACCGTGAAAAATGAATCGTGGCAACGAAAGTTGTCAACGGCACGAACTGTTCCCCCGAACACCAATGCTAATGTGCCTGCCTTTGAAAGGACTCCCCAAACTCCCCGCATATTTACAATCATCGGTTGACTGTAAGTGGGTTCCTTAGGGAAGATCGAATTAGTCTTAAAGACCTAGCGAAAATTAGAAAAACTAAAGATAACTTTAACTTTTCTGATATAATAACTGCAGAGTAATGAGAATTACTCAAGGAAAGTACGGAGAATCCGAAAAAACATGAATAACCTTTGTCAGAGCTGGGAGTCCCACCTTGTAGAGCAAATCCGAAATGGCGACGAAATCGCGTTCGATCTGTTCGTGGACACTTACCGACCAATGCTTACTGGTCTCGCTCTGCGTAAGCTACATAACACCGAGGACGCCAGTGACGTTGTCCAGGAGACGTTCGTCAAAGCATATCGAAGCCTAAAGGACTTTGATACCAACCGACCAATACGCCCATGGCTAACAAGAATCTGCATGAATTGCATCGTGGACCTTGCCCGCCAAAGAAAGAACAATTGTGAATCAATTGACAATGTTGAATACTCGCTATCCGATGGGGGAGCTGCGACGGAAAAGGCAGAGGGAGTTTTGATTCGAGGTCAAATCAACGAAGCAATTAAGCGATTGCCTTGGAGATATCGCCAAATCATCGTGATGCGACACTTCGATCACTTAGATGTAAGTGAAATCGCTGTGAAGCTAGAAAAGCCGGAAGGCACAATCAAGAGCTGGCTCTTTAGAGCTAGAGCGATGTTGCAACGAGATTTGACTCCTATCTTTGGTTAAAGTTAATTCTCATCATTGCAGGACAAGCCTCGGTAAACCGGGGCTTTCTTATTTCTCCTTACGACCGGTAGTGATGAAACCCATTGGATAGGGGGACAATGTAGACATTAGCATTTGTAAAGTAGGCATTGAGTCTGATTTCATCTCCAAGTAGTTTTTGTGAGGCATAAACGCGAAGCTCCCGTTTGCGGGCTTGCCCGCAAAATCTATCGAGAGGACAACGCGACCAAATCCGTTGACCTTCCCAGTCATTTTGACTTGACCTTCTTCGTCCTTGAAGTTGAGGACACCCTTAAAGCTTCCGTCGGCATCGACATCGAAAATCAGGGTGCCTTCAGTAATCGAGTTTGCTAAAGTGAAGAAACCCATATATTCGTAATGTCCCGAATACGCAACTACATCCGATTTGTCGTTGTATCCAAACTTTGTGAAATTTCCATTGAGCGGTTCGCTAATTGCCCAAAAAGGCAGACCATCCGCAACTTGCTTTTCACCTTCTGTCTTTCCCTGTCGGCATTTCGATGTGGACTGAACAAGTGCCATGCTCCAAAGATCATGGAGCTCAGGTTGAGCTTCCATGAGCGCTGCCAGCAAGTCTTCTGAAGGCACGCTCGCCTCGCTAGAAACATACTTAAGATAGTGCAAGTAGAAAATGATACTGTTGTTCACAGCAAACGAAGTGTCGACTTTTTCGATCATGGCCTTGATCGCTTCTTTGTCGCCTTTCAAAAATGCCAAATGAGTAGAAAGTAGCCTCAAATATGAACCGGAAGTCCCGTTTGGATTACCAAGTTTTAGCCGTTCAATGGTGGAACTTGCTTTGTCTAATTCCGAGTGAATAAGCGCATCAAGGCCTATTCGAATGAGAAGCTCGTTATCAACTCCTCCAAGTTTTTCAAGTTTTTCGAGAACAGTCGTGGTGATACCATAGAGCCCATTATTAAGGAGACTCAGATAAAGTTCCTTGAGGTAACCAGCCTTGTTCGTATAGAGTCGATCTTCAATATTTTCCCAAGGCCCAGAAACTGTTAGAATAGCGATTCGGTAACTTTCGTCCGTTCGATTCAACAGTTTGCAAAGAAGGACAACCAAATCAGGATCGTCGCCTATTTGGTCAAAATCCAGGCACATATCATTCGCCATCCTTCGGTGAACGGTCACTATTGTTGCCCTTTCGGCAGAACTCTTGGCGATAGATTGGTCAAGCAGGAAACTTAACCCTGAGTAGGCTAACTTACAGGCGTTAAGGTGACCTCTAGAAAGCCTCACAAGAGAATCCGGTACTGGTTCAAAGTGAGCCGTATCTTTGGCAGACTTGATGATCCAATATGCGGTTTGAGCCTCAAGGCTATTCGGCAACCTTTGAGATGCGGCTAAAAATTCTGGTTCGAGGGCAATCGAACTCGCCCTCAATATAGTGATGAGAGAGTAAACGCTCTCGCCACTCTCAGTGGTTTTAAGTACGACTTTGGCTTTGTCAATAAGATTTGGATCTCGAAGCAATGCCGCCACAATTAAGGATCGCACTTCCCAATACGTCGACTTTGGAAAGCGGTAATTTGCGGCGGTCACAACTCGTTGGCACTTTTCATATTGTCCCCAACGAAGAAAAGTTCGATAGAGAATGCGGTAAGTACCATCAAGGAATTTACTGTCTTTGTCCAGAGCCTCTACCAACTTTTGCAGAGGCTCCAAGCCTGATTGGTTTTGGTCTTGGCTCAATTTAAGCAGGTTCGCATAGGCTTGTATTAGCTGGTCTTTCGGATAATCAAGTTTGAGAAGAGTCACCAGTTTTTGTTGCTCGGCTCGACCGTCTGACAATCGCTGAAGAAGCACATCGAACATAGGAAGCAAGACATCACGCGAATCCGAATAATACAAATTCCAGAGCGCTTTCAGAAATCTTGTCTCACCGACCGCGGCAATTTTCCCATGGATAACTGCTAAGTCATCGTAGACGGAATTTGGGTCGTCTAAGTTGTTCTTTTGCAGGACTGAATTGAGTTCGTAACTGAGTCCCAGATTTTGACAGGTGAGAACGTACGAGTAGAGAGCATGTGTGTCCAGCGAACCATAGCTCTGAAGCACTCGCAGGATCGAGAGGGCTTCCTCGTTCCGTCCGTCATTTCTCAACAAAAACACCTGCGTCATAAGGGCATCTTTATACTGTTGATTCGAAAGACTTCCAACTCCAAGCATCCCTTTGTAGGATTGCAAAAATTGAGCAAATTCATCTTTCTTGGGAGCCAGAGTCGTAAGGACCACCTCTTGCTCTTTTTCGGCAAAAATAGATGGCTTCTGTGCGTTGTCGCCGTAGTCATGCCGCGTGTACTCTTCAACACTTTTTGCAATGCCGACCCCAAGCTTGGAAAGGAGCATCGCACCAATGGCAGGATCAACGGCAGACTTTTTTTGAATCGCCCGATTGAGAAAGTAGGTAAAAGTTCCGTGCCCAAGGCTTGGTGCCTCGTACGATTTCATACCTGGAGAGCAGCCAAGCAGAATCCCGATGTTCGTTTTCTTGCCGAGTTCGATTAAATTTCGTCCAAATGGATTCTTTTCTCCAGCTCGACAGGCATCGGAAATCACCACGACGTTTCGTAGTTTCTTTTTTGCAAGTCTCTCCAAGATTTCGGTGACGGATATTCCTTTTTGGCTGGCTTCGGAGGCCGCAGCGTCGTTTGGCATCCAATAATCGCCACTAGGAAGACCGATTCCATGACCAGAGAAATAAACGATGAATAGGTCACCGGAGTCGAGAGCAGACTGAGAAAGTATTGTGTCGAGAGCTTTGCGAACATTGACGGCATTAGGAGTCTCGTAGCCGCTCTGGTCCGCTAAGATGGAGACCGAATTGCTCGAAAATCCAAGTTCTGACTTAAGCGTATCAGCAAACGAGATGCAATCTTTCGCACCGTAATTGAGCTTGCCAAGTGAGCTGTAGTTGCTAACGCCAATGCAGATCGCCCACTTCTTGGGCTGCATTTCTGGCAGTTTTAACTCTTCGTTACCTTCGCTAACTTGAGCAAGCGCGATTCCTAAGTTGAGCAGCATCCCGCAAATTACAAAAAACAGTCTCTTCATTCAGTCCCGTTAGAAGACGTTCCGGAAGCAGAATCGGGACTAAAGAAATTCAGAACCTCTCGTTCTTTCCGGAAAATGGTCGAGTAAACGTCTTGTCGCTTGAGTAATTAATTCGGCCTTGGCAGTACCATATAAGTTGTGGTTCGACGGAGAATAGCATGTTTTTGAAGCGATTTTATGACGAGCAACTTGCTCATGCCAGCTACCTTGTCGGATGTTATGTGTCCGGTGAAGCTATCGTCATTGATCCAAACCGAAACATTCAACAATACATCCAAGCGGCTACTGATGAAGCGATGCGAATTGTTTCGGTTGCCGAGACCCACATCCATGCCGATTACCTTTCCGGCAGTCGAGAGTTGGCGCAAACCATAGGAGCGACCCTTTATCTCTCTGATGAGGGCGATGCCGATTGGAAATATGGCTTTGCCACTGAACCAAACGTTTGCTTGGTTAAGCATGGTGATGTGATCAAGCTTGGAAACATAAAATTAGATATTTGGCACACTCCAGGGCATACTCCTGAGCACATTTCATTCGTAGTTACTGACGGTGCAGAGTCATCTGAGCCGCTTGGAGCTTTTACGGGAGACTTCATATTTGTTGGGGATGTAGGGCGTCCGGACTTGCTAGATCGAGTTGCTGGCTTCAAGGATACGATGGAGAAAGGTGCTCGCGTCCTCTACAAGAGCCTGCAAAAGTTCATTTCGGTAATGCCCGACCACCTTTTGATCATGCCAGCCCATGGTGCCGGTTCTGCATGTGGCAAAGCCCTTGGTGGGGTCCCGTTCAGCGTGCTCGGATACCAGAAGACCGTCAATTGGGCCTTAAAGTGCAACAACGAGCAAGAATTCGTTGATGGAGTCCTCAATGGTCAACCGGAGCCTCCGTTCTACTTCAAAGAAATGAAGCGTATGAACAAAATGGGACCGCCAATCTTGGGACCCCTCAAGACTCCACCGAACCTTTCGGCAACCATTCTTAAGAACTCGACTTCATTTCTTATCGATATTCGGCCGGCAACATCGCTAAGAGTTGGCTTCTATCCTGGTTCGATAGGAGTAGCCTCGTGTCGATTGTGTCGGAGCTTTGCAACATGGACCGGGTGGCATGCTCCTTATGACCGAGACATCGTTATTATTGCAAATACGGAGGAAGATGTCATTGCGGCTACTCGCTCGATGGAAGCAATTGGGTTAGATCGAGTAACTGGCTGGGTTCAATTTAACGAGATTCCGAGTGACCAGGTCGAACCGATCAATCTCATTTCACTTGAGGATGCCATCGGACAAAACGAAATGGGCGATGTTAACATTCTTGACGTTCGAGGGCGAAGCGAATACGAGGCTGGGCATATTCCGGGCGTAACCTGGATTCCATTCGGCTACTTGGAAGGTCGCTTGAGCGAAGTTCCGAAGGATAAGCCGCTAGTCATCCATTGTGCTGGTGGAAACCGGTCGCCAATTGCATATACTGTCCTCCGCAAACACGGAATGCAGAACCTGTTCGAAATGAATGCGGGATACAAAGGGTATCAGGCAATGGGCAAAAAAATTGAACAAGGGATATTGGTCGAAGCCGATTTGGTTGGGGCTTAGGGATTCTTTTCTAGCCATAGCTTCAGACGCTTATCCGGTATATAGGCAAGCTTATCCCTAACGGTATAACCTGTGCCGCCGTGGTTCAAACTAGCTCCGTGCTTCATCAATTTGTCAGCAAACTGAAATTGACCTTTACTAAGTGACCAGTATAGAGGAGTGTCTCCATTTTGGTCTTCAGCATCAATTGGTAAACCATCATCAAGAAGTTTCTTCATTGCTGGCCAGTTTCCAGCAATGGCTGCATCATGAAAGGGTTCATGCCGAAGTGCAATGCCAGTCGGCATCTGCAGTAGCACGATCCCAACTATTGACATTGCGAGGACTAAAAGAAATACTTTTAGTGGGGTTGCCGACGTATTCAATGGTTGCAAGCTCCATTATGTGAGAAAAAATCAAAAAAGCGATCATTAACTTTCGTCAATGACCGCTCTTTCTTTACTGAAGAATAAATCTATTCTTCAGTCGTTTCTGAAGTTTCATTAACTTCAGAAACGCTATCTTCGCCTTCAGATTCCCCATCATCGGTACCCTTGACGATTCGTGCGATGGATGCTACCTGGTCGCCTCCGCTAAGATTAACCAAGCGAACTCCCTGGGCAACACGTCCTGTAGCCCGGATCTCCTTGATTCTCATTCGGATACCTTTGCCCTTTACAGACATGAGCAGCAACTTATCGTCATCTTCGACAACTTCTGCACCAACGACCAAGCCAGTCTTATCAGTGCAATTCATCGTAAGGATGCCTGAGCCACCACGGCTTTGAACTCGATACTCTTCAAGCTTGGTTCGCTTGCCGTAACCATTCTCCGATACAACGAGGAGCGACATTGTTTCGTCGACAACTGCCGCGGTTACAACCTGATCTTCAGGATTTCCTGCCTTGAACTGAACGGCTCGAACTCCGCCAGCTGCTCGGCTTCGAGCGGTAGCTTGCTTTTCGTTAAACCGGATCGATTGTCCTTCCCGGGTTACGAGAATTACGTCGTCATCACCACGGGTCTTAAGAGCCCAACCAAGCTCATCGCCTTCTTCAATGTCGAAGGCAATGATTCCGTTGTTTCGAATATTCGCAAAGGAAGAAAGCGGGGTTCGCTTGATCTCTGCGCTATCTTTCGCGCCGGTACCACGAGTGATCAGAGTTAAGAATCCATCGCTGGACATATCTTTAACGCTTACCGTCGCAGTTACTCGTTCGCCGCCAAGGATATTGATATAGTTGATAACCGGCATGCCCTTGGCATATCGACCCGTTTCAGGAATTTCGTAACCCTTGAGCTTATAAACTCGACCACGGTCAGTAAAGAACAAGATCGTATGGTGAGTGCTTACTTGGAAGAGATGAGCTGGCTCATCGTCAGCCTTCAAGGTGTTATTTACGCCCTTTCCGCCGCGCTTCTGTTGTCGGTATGCATCAATGCTAACTCGTTTGATGTAACCATCACGAGAAATACTAATGATCGCTTCTTCATCAGGGATTAGATCCTCTTCGGTAAATTCTCCAACTTCTCTGGCCTGAATTCGAGTTCGCCGCTCATCACCGTGCTTGTCTCGCATGGTGGAGATTTCATCGGTGAGTACCTTTGTCATCCGAACTTCGCTATTAAGAATATCGAGCAAGTCTTGCGTCTTTCTCAATGCTTCTTTGTAAGTTTGCTCAAGTTCTAATTGAGCAAGCTGAGTGAGTTGGCGGAGAGGCATGGCCAGGATAGCATTAGCTTGAAGCGCGGATAATTCGAACTCTCGAACCAATTCGGCCCGAGCAACACCTGCATCTTGAGATCGTCGGATCAAGGCAATGATCTCATCGAGGAATCGTCGAGCGATCTGGAAACCTTCGGAAAGGTGTACTTCTTCAAGGGCTCGGTACAGTTCATACTTGGTTCTTCGAAGAATGACATCCTTTCTGTGCTTGACATACTGTTCGAGCATCAAGATGATCGGAGCCGTTCGCGGAGCACCATCAACAAGCGAAAGCATAAGAGCGCCAAACGACGTTCGAAGGTTTGTGTGCTTGAGAAGATAGTTGAGCGCCTTGTTCGGGTTAACGTCGCGCCGAACTTCGATTTCGATGCGCATGCCTCGTTTATCCGAGTAGTCTTGAACGTTCAAGATGCCGTCGAACTTTCTTTCCTTGGCAATCTTTGCGATATTCTCAATCAAGGTCTTCTTGTTGGTTTGATAAGGAACTTCAGTGACAACAATAACTGACTTTCCTGCATCCCCAGGTTCAATCATTGTCTTGGCTTGCATGATGATTGAGCCTCGACCAGTCTCATAGGCTTGCCGAATTCCCTTGGTACCCATGATGATTCCGTAGGTAGGGAAGTCAGGGCCAGGGAGATGAACCATGATATCGTCGAGCGTAGCATCCGGATTAGCAATCAGGTGAAGCGCTGCGTTACAAACTTCGGTGAGGTTGTGTGGCGGAAGGTTTGTCGCCATTCCAACCGCAATTCCCTGAGATCCATTACAAATTAAGTTAGGGAATTTGCCCGGAAGTACCTTTGGCTCGAGGGCGGCCTGAAGGTAGTTTGGCATGAATTCCACCGTTTCCCGGTCAAGGTCTTCGAGCAATTCCATTGCGATCGGAGTCAATCGGCACTCCGTGTATCGCATAGCTGCTGCGCTGTCTCCGTCGATTGAACCGAAGTTTCCTTGTCCATCGATAAGCGGATAGCGGAGGGCCCAGCTTTGAGCCATACGAACCATCGTCGGATAAACTACTTCGTTGCCGTGCGGGTGATAGTTGGCCGTCGTCTCACCGGTAACCTTTGCGCACTTTGTATGCGGGTTACTTGGAGTGAGGTTTAGCCCTCTCATTGCGTAAAGTATTCGTCGCTGAACGGGCTTTAATCCGTCACGAACGTCAGGCAATGCTCGAGAGATGATGACGGACATGGCGTAGTTAACATAACTACGTCCAAGCTCTTCTTCAACTTCGATAATGGAAATGTGCGGTGTGTCTTCTGCCACGGGTTAATTCCAGACGTTTAAGGAGGCCAATTTGGACTCCTTTGAGTTCAAATATATTACCATTTTGGCGCCTGATTTTGCTGGTTAATTAACCTTAGTTAGTAGCAACTTACGAAGACCGTCAGCTCTCTTTCCGTCTGCATGATCTTCACTTTCAATCGACATCAAATTAATCGTTGCGAGTGCACGATCCAAGAGGTGAACGTCGGCTGGGTATCCGGCTAATCCGACTGTGGCGGCCCAACGAAGGGAACCGATTACTCGAAAGGAATCAAGAAGGGAAATCTTTGGCGATGCATTAAGAAAGTGCAAGGCTTGTTTGGCTTTATCTTCGAGAACAGTATCGCCAAGCTCCCGTCTTGCCTTTCTTTCTCGTTCAATGAGATATTCGCAGGTGCCTACGAACTTCGCCAACGAAGCACTGGTAGTCGAAACTTGGGCATACGCCCCAATCGGGCGGGATCCTTCGCCATATAGGCCCCTAATTGTGATTCCATCGTCTACAAGAGCCTGCAAGATTTCTGGAAGTTTATTGTCGTAACCGAGGGCCACAAGGTGAAGCATCACAGAGTGGCGGGTTCCACGTCCGGTATTGAAAAGGCTGCTGGCTAGGTAGCCAAACTCTTTTTTGAACGCAAAGGAAAGAGATTCGGAAATTTCGTTAAGAAAAACTGAGAGTTGCCGAGACATCTTATCTGAGCAGAACCCAGCTCCTAGGGCTTGAACTCTCAAGTGATCCTCTTCATTGATCATCACGCTGAGCGATTCATCCTTCGAGATTGTCACGGCTCGACCAGGCAATGTCCACGGATAGTTGGTCGAAATCAATCTCTTTGCAACGAAGTTTTCACGCTCCCGCAAAGTCATGCTTTTATAGATTTCTGTGCTTGGATCAACTTTTTGGATCGACCTTATGATTTCCTGCATGATCTGCAGAAGCTCGGGCGTTGTACAAAGGTGTGGAAACTTGCAGTTGGCAAGGTTTCGCATAGCTCTAGCCCGAGTAGAAATAGCAACATCACTCAAAGTGGCAGCGCTCGTCATTTTAAACTAAGCGTATGCAAGCTCGACAATCTTTTTTGCTGCTTCCTCGACAGTTGACGCTGCGATGATCTGCGATCCCTCAAGAATCTTTCGACCTTCTTCAACGGCCGTACCTTCGATTCGGGCAACAACTGGAATTTTTACGTCCATCTGTGAGAAAGCTTCAAGAACGCCTTTGGCGACTTCATCAACTCGAGTGATTCCGCCAAAAATATTGATCAAAAGACCCTTTACGTTTTCATCCATCAAGATGAGTTCAACACAGCTTTTAACTCGTTCGGCCTTTGCTCCTCCTCCAACGTCAAGGAAGTTAGCGGGCTTGCCTCCGGCAGCGTTCACTTCGTCGAGGGACTGCATAGTAAGTCCGGCGCCATTGGCCATGATTCCAATTTCGCCACCGAGATTAACATAGGCTATCCCGCGACGAATTGCCTCGGCTTCGATCGGGTCATCGGCTGCATCGGAAGATGTTTCGTCATATTCCGGATGTCTAAACAACGCATTCTCATCGATCGAAACTTTGGCATCCGCAGCAATCAGCTTTCCATCGAGAGTAAGGGCAACCGGGTTGATTTCAATCATGTCGGCGTCCTCTTCAATGTATGCCTTGACCAATTTTTTGATCATTTGAACCATTTGGCCAGCTGCTTCTTTCGGAATGTTGGCTCGCTTAACTGCATCTCGAACTTCGAAATCACATACGCCCCATGCTGGGTCAACGGTTAGACGAACAATTGCTTCAGGATTTGTTTCGGCAACATGTTCAATCTCCATTCCCCCTTCTTTTGAGATCATGATAATGTTCTTCTGAAGGTTCCGATCAAGGAGAACGGATAGGTAATACTCCTGAGCGATGTCAATGGTTCTGCCGACCAAAATCTTTTCAACGACCATGCCCGCTGGGTTTTGAATGCTAATAAGCTTCTTTCCGATCAGTTCCTTGGCAAAAGTAGCGGCGTCATCTGCATTGGTAAAAAGCTTGACTCCACCAGCCTTCCCTCGGCCACCCATTAAAACTTGAGCCTTTACTACAACATTTCCGCCAAGCTTTTCGGCAATTGCCTTGGCTCCTTCTGCTGTTGTCGTGACTTCTCCTTCGGGAACAGGGACACCATACTTTGCTAGCAGGTCTTTTGATTGGTACTCGTGAAGCTTCATGAAGCACTGAAAGGGTACCCAAAATTTGGTGTTGTCACTTGGAGTTTCTGATGTTAATTCTTCTCCAAGTTCGGGCAATTCGCTCTCTAAAGAATTTGCGGAAAGCTCCGAATTAAATATTGGAATGCAATCGGTCATATCAGTTGAAAACCTGTTTATTCAATACAAATCAAAGAAAGGCGAATGCGTTAACGCAGTTCAAGACCTGACATTTCACGTTAAGGAAGGGGAGATCGTTGGATTTTTGGGTCCAAACGGCGCGGGTAAATCATCAACTCTCAAAGTACTCATGGGCTTTGTCGAAGCGCAGAAGGGAACTGCCGAGATATTTGGTGAAAAAGCAGGAACTCCAGAATCTCGCCAACAAATCGGATACCTACCCGAAGTGGCAATGTACTACCCATTCTTAACCCCATTCGAGACTTTAAAAATGTACGGTGAGCTCCAAGGACTTAAAGGTCCATGGCTTACCAAAGAGATTAATGAACTTTTAGAAGTTCTTGGAATCGGACACGTTGCGAAAAAGCTGAACCGAAGCATGAGTAAGGGAATGTTGCAACGAGTCGGTATTGCGCAGGCTTTGCTTGGTCGCCCCAAGCTTTTGGTCTTAGATGAAGTCACCAGTGGTCTCGACCCTGTTGGCAGAAAGCAATTGAGAAACCTTTTGAAGCAGCGACAGCTCGACGGTGCCACCCTTTTCTTTAGTAGCCATGAGCTTGCCGAAGTCGACCTTCTTTGCGATCGAATTCTCCTGATTAACAAAGGCCAGTTTGTTGAAGAAAAAATCATGAAAAACTTAAGAGACGAACTCCAAACGTTTGCCCTATTTTACAATCATCCAACTTCGATGGTGGGACTTACCGATCAAGTTGCTCGTGTTGATAACGATAAGTTTGAGGCCTATTTTCATACAAAACAGGAGCTTTTGACCGCCATTGAGCGCGTCCAGTCTGGCGGCGGCAAGATCCTCGACGTTGTGTCGAAAGAAGGATCTCTTGAAAACTACTTTGTTGAAACTGTAGAGGCAGCAGCATGAAATTTACATCCTATAAACCCCTCGCCCGCTCAGTTTTATTAGAATCGCTTCGAAGAAAAGATCTTTGGGTTGTTGCAATCCTTGGTTTCTTGATCATTCTTTGTGCAGGGACGCTTGGATTCTTCGGATTTGATGGACTTGAGATATTTGCCAAAGACCTTGCAGTTACAGTGCTCGGACTCTTTTCGACGATTATTGCTATCCTTACTTCCTGCCGGTTGATTCCAGACGAGATAAAGAACCGAACGCTCTATCCGCTCTTGGCTCGACCAATTACAAGGTTTGATCTATTGGTTGGCAAGCTCATGGGAGCGGTGATCGTAACTTGGATTTCGTTCCTTCTCCTGTGTGCCTTAACGACGGTCGCACTCACAATTTTTCACGTTCAACCCACCCTACTTATGGCTCAATACGTATTTGCAAAAATGATTGGGTTAGTGGTTGTTTGCGCGCTTTCGATGACACTCAGCATCTACTTGACCCCGAATGCAGCAGCCACAATGGCATTCATTTTGGCATTCGGTACTCCGATGATTGTTCGTGGATTGGTCATGAGTGCAACAAGCGTCGGACCCGTTGGAAAGTTCATCTACAGTGTTGTTAATGGAGTGCTTCCTCAAGTTCAACTTTTTGATATTGGCGGGCGAGCTGTCTATCCTAATTGGGCTCCAGTGCCGTTATGGGTTATAGGGTTTTTGATTGCTTACGGATTGACTTACTCGATCGCCATGCTCCTTGCGGGCTGGCTCAAATTTAGGAAGCAGGCGATCTAAGATGAAACCATGGATCGCGGCTGGCTCAATTGCCGGAGCAATTATAGTTGGAACTCAGGGGCAACAGGTTTCTCCGATCGTTAATCCACCGGTAAGAATTGTGGGACTTGAGGCCCAAGACACTCATGCGGCAGCCTCGTTGTTAGGACAGTTTAGAACGAGCATTTCTGGCTTTTTGTATTTGCGGTCCGACCTTTATGTTCATGGTGGAGTTGAAATGCGACCAATGACCAAGGACGAAGAAAGGCGTGGTAAACAAGACGCCAAACAGGCTCACGATGAAGAAGTGAAATTGGACGGAGATGAGCCGATTGTTACCGTAGTTCCATCAGAGCGCGAAGACTTTCGGGGCATATTCGGAGATGTTGAAAGGGAAGTCGCCAGCTACAAACCAATGGAGGGGCACCATCACGAGTCGCCTACTAAAGCACTTCCGCTTTTTAGCTTGATGACTTGGGCCGATCCACAATTCATCGATGGCTGGACTAGTGGTGCCCAGATCATTTTGTGGGAGAACAAGAGAGAAAGCACGGATGTTGCTGTGAGTTTTCTTCAACGAGGTCTTGATCAAAATCCGGAAAGTATTGATATTCTCAGTGAGATTGCCTATTGCTATCTGAGAGGTTCCACATTGCCAGGAGCTCCAGGGCGTCAATATGAAAAGGCGTTACCACTTTTAGAGAGAGCTAAGAAGATCGGATTCAATAACTTAAAAGCTCTGTCACAAAAAGAGTTTGAGTCGCTTGAAGAGAACTGTCGCAGACTTTCAATTTGTTATCGCGAACTTCACAAATTTGAAGAGATGAAGGCAAATGCGGAGGATGGTCTGAGAATTTTTGGTGATGATGCTTCATTCAGAACGGCTCTTGCCGATGCGACCAAAGCGTTAGGGATTCAGACCAAACAGAAGATTTAGGCGATTTAGAATATATTTTTTTAATCGTTGTCCTGAAACGTTTTTGCTCAAATGTGGTCAGTTTAAGGCCATTTGTGTCCGAGTTCAGCGAATTGAAAATCGGGTTCACTGTTTAGGTGCGTCCACGCTCATCTGAGATTGCCCTCCTCGTCGCGGTTTTCCTCGACATGGTCGGGTTCACGATGCTCATTCCGGATATTCAACTGCGAGCAGAAACGATGCTTGCTGGGATCGCATTTAAGGGACCAATAATCGGGGCTTTGCTCCAAGCAACCTTCATCATTCAGTTGTTTGCGTCTCCGCGTTGGGGAAGACTTGCCGACAAGGCAGGTCGCAAACGAGTCTTCGTTGTCTGCCAATCGATTTCGGCGCTGGCAATGCTCATTTACGGTTTTGCTGGCTCAATTGCGCTGCTTTTTGTCAGTCGCATCCTTGCGGGATTTGGAGGGGCAAATGTTTCAGTTGCTCAGGCAATGGCAGCGGTCGCAGCAGGTGATGATCGAAAGCGAGTACTTGGTTGGGTGAGCGCCACCCTTTCAGCGGGAATGATATTTGGTCCTGCGGTCGGTGGGTTCCTTGCACACGGTTCAGGATCAAAACTTATTGGCGTTGCCGGGGCAGTCATCTCGTTTGCCGGAGGAGCCTTGGTACTGCTGATGGTTCCGAAGGACAGTCCTGAACAACATTCGTCTCAATCCGGTCAATCCGATGAAACGGAAAAGCAGAACGCGCTCCTTGACTTGAGTATTTTTCGAAGCCATCCTTCGCTTCTGCCTTTTTTCTGGATCGCTGTCTCCGCATCCTTCGCTTTAGCTACGCTTGAAGGCACATTTGGGCGGCTAATCCATGCGATGTTGGGTTTTGGGCAGAGAGAATTTGGGGTTGTTTTCAGCTACGAAGCTTTGCTTGGTATATTCGTATCTGTAGTTGCTCTCGTTTGGTTGGGCAAGAGAATGTGCGATACAACAATTCTGCGATTGGGCTATATCGCTCAGGGTATCGGACTTGGACTAAATCCGTTAGCGGGAGTACTTGCCCATTTAGCGCCAGGAATGTTGTGGCTCCTGATCGCCTCTACGTTTTTTGCATTTGGATCGGGAATAGTTGGTCCCACATTGAGCTCATTAGCCAGTAGTACAGTGCCTGAGAAAATTCAGGGTGAGCTGTTTGGAACGATGCAGGCGGCGAGAACAGTGGGCTTCATTATCGGTCCAATTCTTGGTGGATTCTTGTTTGATTTTTGGCATCCCGGACCCTACGTGTTTGCTGGAGCTGTTTGCCTTTTTGTTGCCTTCGCTTTGCCCGCGATTTGCGCCTGCCACGACAAATCTGGGACACGGACAGCGACCTAGGAAATTCGCCAGGGCATAAATCGGCGAAACTTGCTGTAAACTAGATACAGGAGTTCCGACTCTCCCGTTCTGGGAGACTTTGTGAAGGAACCTTTACAAGGGGAACAAAAGAAGACTTATGGTTGCATGTCCAAAATGCGTGATTAATAACACGCTTGATAGTGCGTTCTGCAAAAAATGCGGAGCCGTTTTGCCAATCTCAATGATTGAGGAAGAGCAAGAAAAGCTAAAGGAAATTGTCACCAAAGGAATGGAAAGCTACCAGACTGGGAATCTGGATGAGGCAATGGCAATCGCCGACCACTCAATATTGACCAATCCAAGCTATGGCGAAGCCTATGCACTCAAAGGTCTCATCCATGAGAGAAAGGGTGCCTATGCCGAAGCACTTGATGCTTACGAAACAGTAGTTGCTCTTAATCCAGATTCAACAATTGATAAGATTAAGCTAAACCAATTGAGGAACGCATTTGCCCAGCGGCAAGCAGGCGAGCCAAGAGCAGACCGAAAGAGTGCTGCATTTGTCGCTTTGGGCGTTGCTACATTTGTACTTTCGATCGGTGCCATTTCTTATGGGCTTGTTCAAACTTCAAAAGAAACAAAGCAAACGGCATCCACAAATACTCCAGTTCCACAAAACTCCAACTTGGTTGCTACCCGCGATAATACGGCGCCTCCTGGAGTTACGGTGAATCCGAATCAACGAAACCCAGCACCAAATGGCGAAGTTGGCGCTTTAGGTTCGGACAACAATCCTCAAATTGATTCCACTGTACGGAATACACCGAACAGAGATCGCGGTACCAGAACAAATTTTGACAATTCAGGACCGCTTGAGGTGGATCCACCGCGAGGACCTATCACACCTACCAATAAGCGAAACCTGCCAAATCCAAACGATCCAGGCAGTGGAAGCGGAAATCAAGACAAGCCGATTAGGGATCAAGGAGCAAAGCTGCCAGTTGACCCTCCTGTAAATGGTGGAGACGATAAGGATCCTCCGGTTAGCCCAGGTGGGACAATAGATATTTCTATTTCTAAGCATGCGTCTGACACTCCTTCGAGTAACCAAAATAGTAGTTCAGGGAAAGCATTTCAGCGTCAAGGTCAGACTCATCAACGAAATGGCAAGAATGCACAAGCGCGAGAAGCCTACCAAAAGGCGATTGATGCCTTTCAAAAGGAAATCGACAGTGGAAGTGGCGATAAGGATGCTGCAACTGCCGGTTTGAACAGTAGTAAGCAAGCCCTCAAAAACCTCAAGGACTAAATGCGAAAAGTTTTATGCCTTGCCTTCCTATTGGGAGCATCGATTGCAAGTGCTCAGGCTCCGCTTTGCGTGGTTGGTCAGCCAGCCTCCTCAAATGGGTCGGCAATCATTGACCTCATGAATCCGATTGCCAACGAAATCGATAAGGTGGGGCAGTTGCAATGCATCACCTATGCTATCGAAGACCCTGTCTTACGAGACGCATCCTTTTCAGGCAAAATCAAAAAAATTGAGCACTTTTACACTCTTGAAGATGTTCTAGAAGCAGCGAAAGTACTCAGTGCGCCTTATGCAATTTGGATTGAAGGTCAAATAGCGACAGTAAAAAACGGTGCCAAGACCGAAAAGGGCCTCAAATGCCATTTGACACTGTACAAAAATGGCAAAAAGGTTTGGGATGATGATGACAACCAGGCAGTATCGATTAGTAACGATAAATCAATTGAAAATACCCTTCAATCTGTCATGAGTTCGTTCAACTCGAAATTGCAGCTTGGACCTCTTAAGGGGTTCCAGAAATTTCCAAAAACCGGTGAAATACCGATTGGGAAAGGACAGTCGCCGATCATTCCTGAGACCAACGATGATGACCCGACCCTCAACGATTGGAATGCTATCCAGGCGAGAGTCGGTGCATTGGTCACCGGCAAGCGATATGTAATGGCGGAAATGCTGCTAAGAGATTCAGTAGATGCCGCTCCTTCAGATCCGCTTCGACGCAAGGCTCTCATTGAGTTTCTACAATCAAATGGTCAGGTTGATGCGGCAGTTGCAGTAACCATTGCTTCCGCAGAGGCCCTCGGCGATCCGACGATGATCACGAACGCTGCCCGAATCTTGCTAGACGCCAACAGAATTAGCGAAGCCAACGCAATGGTAAAGGATGCGGTTGCCTCGGATCCTAACAGTCCCGTAATTCAAATAATTCTGGCTGAATTGCAAATGCGGACTTCAATGCCAGACCAGGCAATTAAACATCTCGAAAATGCAATAAAGGTTAAGCCGACTCCAGATGCTTACTTATTGAGAGCAATTTGTAGGGGATTGTTGGGTTCCGAAGAAGGTCTGAAACTTGATCTTGATCGGGCAAAGAAGGACGATCCAAAAATCCTTATCAATGAGTACCAAAGAATGGCTTCAATTTTGGATGCTGCGTGGGACTCTGAAGGACCAGACCTACGATCGCTTTTCCAGAAGGTCGTTTTAAAGAGAACAGCCGAAGAAGTTTCTGAGACTGTTGATGCCCAAGACAGGATGGCCAAAGCATGTTTAGTCTTACTAGGCGAAAATGCTTCCAATCAAAAGTTTGAAAAATCGCATGGCACTCGACTTTTGGCATTAAACTTGCTCATTCAAACTCTTACTGAACTTCGCCATTACATTGCGAAAGGTGATCAAGAATCATTATCTGAAGCTAGGATTGACTTTGGAGAAATGCTTAAGACCTTAGCCGACGCAAAAGTGCAGTTCAGTAAGGAAAGCACGGATGCAAGAAATTCTAACCCTTCTAGCCAGTTTTAGCGCTGTTTTTGCCGTAGGATACGTTGGTGGACGAGGCTATTTGGCCCTTCGGTCGACGAATAGCAAGAGTGCCCAAACTCCCATTGAAAATGCAAAAGTCCGAATGAAGACTTCGGACGCCCTCTATCGATGCAGATTAGTATCGAAGGATGCTGCCGGCTGGACATTCACTGCCCCAATGCACAGAGATAACTATGTTCCTGTTTCTGTGGGTGAGACTGTTAAGTGTGAAGTAGTGGCAAATGGCGGCTTGCTAATCTTTGAAACGAAGGTTATTGCCCGAAAATCAATCGAAGGAACGATCATTGTTGCGGCGCCAAAGTCGGTGAAGCTAGACAATCGACGGATGAGTATTGATCGACGTGAAGTTGATATGAACGTAGTAGTTGCAGGCAAAAATGGTGCAGTAATGGACCTTTCGCCTGGCGGTGCGCGAGTAAAAATTCAAGGCTTTGAGCGAGAAGGGAAAATGGTTAGAATTGATTTGCCAAGCGGAGAGTCTCGAGGTGCAACCGTTGTTGATTCCAAAAACGATCAATTTGGTAGCGTGATTCGCCTAAAGTTCGATGAACCAATTACTTGCGAGTAGCAAGAAGAGCTTCCCTCGCTATCTGCGCTTCCCGCGCTATAATCCTTTCATGGACCCTATCGTTAAAAAGTGGTCGGATATTGCATTCGACGAACCAGTACCTGGGCTTGGTAGAAATGGCTTTGCTGGCGATCACATGTATGTTGCCAAAGTACTGCTTCAACCGGGCTGTGAGGTGAAGGTACATAGCCATCCAAGCGAACAGATGTCGATTATCGTATCTGGGCGGATAAAGTGGTTCCTGGGCGAGGAGCGAAGGGAAGTCGAAGTAACTGGCGGGCATGTGTTGCATCTGCCTTCAAACTTCCCCCACGGTGTCATTGCTATTGAGGAGACGCTCATTTACGATATTCTGAGTCCAGTCGGTCCCATGGGTGTAGATTCTCAGAAGTCATAAGTATTCTTATGGGAAACACAAATGGATGTCATGTTTCACTGAATCAGACGTCATGAACAATGAGTTATCATGAAATCACTTTTAATTTCTAAACCTACAAAACTTATCGCTAGCGTTATTGCGCTGGCAACCATTGCGTCCGGAGGGATTGCTCAAGGGCCGTCCGATCGAATCGAGCTTTCTATGCTAGGAAACCTGGTCCGGAATAACGCAAAGGGAGACTATAAATTCCCTGGGGCATATTCATTTAAGAGAAGTGGTAGCCGGGCTTACATTAATCACTTCGCCAGAAAGTTGTCCCAGAACGACGATGAGATCGCTCAGTACGAGGATGTTCTTCAACAAGGAATTCGTGTTTGGGAAGAGCAATCTGGTCCGCTCGGGTACACAAACGATTTAGCGGGAGGTCTGGCGTTTTACACCGTTGTCAATCATGGTTTGGCTAAAAATTATGCTTACAAGGATGGGATGCTCGGCAACTTGGTTGCTCAATACCGGAAGGCATTTTGTTCCAAACTCATCGCGTCCATGACGGTTGCTAAGAAGCAAGATATGTATGACTACATGATCACGGAATCTGTCTTCCTTCAGGCATTGGCGTCAAGCGGAAGGGAAAGAAGTCAGACAGAAGTTGCGGAAATGATCTCAAAGATTTCGAACATGCAAATTCAGAACACCTTTGGTACTGATGCATCCAATTTGGAAATCACCGAGAACGGAATTATTTTCAAATAAGTTTGGTAACACCGAAGTGGAAGTGGGAAGTTGACAAATCATCGGCTTCCCAATTTTTTAGGTGCATGATCATGACAAGATCATCTAGCCAACCAAGGGAATTCCCAATATTGAAAAATTCTGAGATATCTTTCAATGTCGATCTCAGCACGGTTAGTGCCAATTTGGAACAAAGCATCCTCAAGGTGGTGACCCACCATCCCTCGGCTCAGTACGGCGCGTCAATGCTTTCATGGACACAGCATTGGTCCCAATTCAGATATTAGTGTCACAGCTTGGCCTTTTGGGGAGTGGACTCCATTAAGCGACGGCGCACACAGCTTTTCATATTTTGTGCCCGACCGTTGTAAGTTGGAGTAAAAATGAAACACCTTAATTTTCTTCTCGCCACTTCGTTTGCGATTGCCAGTGTTGGAACGGTTTATGCGAGAGCATCAGATAAACCCGATATTGAAAGACTCGGCAGGCTCGTTCAATCAAACAGTAGTGGGAATGCGCGTTTCTATGGCGATAGCGCGTTCGTAAAAACTGGCAAACGGTCGTACATAACGAAATTCGCCAAAATGTTAGCCAAGGTCCCAGATGACGTAGCCAAATACGAAGTCGTCTTGAAAATGGCTATTTGGCAGTGGGAAAACAAAACCGAGGTCAAAGCTTATACCAGTGACCTCGCAGGAGCCATGGCTTTTTATACCGTTACGAATATTGGTGTCGCTCACAACGAGAATTCGAAGGATTACCTCATTCCAAACCTGGTTGACCAATACAAGAAGTGTCTATCTACCAAGATGGTCGCAGGAATGTCGAACTCACGAAAGGAGGACCTATACGACTTTATGGTCACTGAGTCCATGTATATGGAGGTGCTGATTGCGAGTGAGCCCGAGATGAGAATGCCGGAAGTATTGGATCAAGTAAAGAGCCTATCGGTGATGAACTGCCAAGACATTTTCGGAGTCAGTTCCGAAACTCTTGCTGTGACCGAAAGCGGTTTGATTTTCCAATAGGACACGCTTGCCACGACTAAAGCCATGGCTAGATCGACCCAAGTATGTCAAACTAGCCATGGTTATCTTTATGCTTTCCGTTCAGGCCCTGCATCAGGATTAAAATTGCTGATCATGATCCAAATCATCTATCCAAGGAAGAGAATTCCCAAGATTGAAAAAAAAATATCCAAGGGCAACTTTCATTGACCGGTTTAGCCCTATCACGCTGGAATCAAGAACGTGGAATCGGCGTCAACAATGCCCCAATTTTGCAGTTACCATTCTTTAGCCCAATCGGGAGGCTCAATTTCCTCAAAAGGTAATTTTGGAAATTCAGCAAGCAGGTCTTGAATGCCGGTCAACTTATCGACGGAATGAAGTCCATTTGACTTCGTAAAAAATCTTCGGCGGCCATTAACCTGATTGTTCCAATGATTGTGGCTTCGCAGTCCTAACCGCTCGAGAATTTGATCGAGAAGTTTTGGGGTCATTTCGTTCCAGGATCTGATGATTTTGTGTTTGAAACCGGGACTTACTCGCTCCTGAACAAGGTGGAAATCCTTCACCCAAGGCAAATTTGCTCGTTCCGCCATAACGAAAATGTCCCCGTTCTCCAGAAATTGGATTATGGGTCGATAGGACGAATTCCACATATAAAACACGTAGTATGGGAAAAAACCAAGGGCCGTAAAGTGAGCGAGTCTTGCCACACAAGCATATGTTTGCTCCCTTTTGTGACTTGCATGAACGTGGTATCCAAAGTATCTTCCATCAGCGGAGATTGAAAGCACATACGCCCTTGCTTTGAGAAATTGTCCAGGAGTAAATGTGTCGTTGTTTAAGTCCCAATGGAACACCTGGCTGAGACGAGAATTATAGGCCGCGATGACAACACCAACGGGTGCGTCACGAGCAATCGCGAAAGTAATTGTCGTATTTAGTTTTGGATTACTGTGATCCATCGACAACAGTAGCTTAGCAACAAAAAGGACGGCGATTGCCGTCCTTCTTGAATCCTTGGCTAAACTGCGCCTACTTGTCTCTTTCCGCGCCGCCGCTTTTCGCAAGAATTGCAGCTTGTGCCGATGCCAATCTAGCGATTGGCACTCGGAAAGGAGAGCAACTAACGTAGTCAAGACCGATCTTGTTGCAGAATGCAATCGATCGGGGTTCTCCACCATGTTCACCACAGATTCCAAGTTTCAGCTTAGGCTTGACTGATCGGCCCTTTTGAACCGCAATTTCCATCAGCATTCCAACGCCAGTTTGGTCGATGGATTCGAATGGATCACCAGGAAGAATCTTGTTCTCGACATATGGCTTCAAGAATCGATCAGAGTCGTCTCGTGAGAAGCCAAAGGTCATTTGCGTAAGATCGTTGGTTCCAAAGCTAAAGAAGCTTGTTTCTGCCGCGATTTCGTCCGCAGTCAAAGCACCTCGTGGTACTTCGATCATTGTTCCAAACTCGTATGGAATCTCGATGCCTTGCTCAGCAACAACTTTCTTTGCGGTTGCTTCGAGTCGGTCTCGGACGAACTTAAGTTCGTTGACGTGTCCAACCAGAGGAATCATGATTTCAGGCTTTGCTTGTCCTCCAGACTTGATAACTACTGCTGCACCTTCAAGGATGGCTCGGGTTTGCATCTCAACGATTTGTGGGAACACAATCGATAGTCGGCAACCACGTAGTCCCATCATTGGGTTAATTTCGTGCATGGATTCAACGGTCTTGAGTAACTCTTCCTTTTCAGGATCGGAAATGCCCTTTGATCGGTTGACCGCAACTTCCTCAATCAATGTTGAAAGGGAAGGCAAGAACTCGTGAAGTGGAGGGTCGATAAGCCGAACAGTCGCAGGTAAGCCCTTTAGTGCCTTGAAAATGCCAACAAAATCTTCTCGTTGGAACTCTAAGAGTTCGTCGAGAGCGACTTGTCGCTCGGCATCATCGTCTGAAAGGATCATTCGCTGAACGACTGGTCGTCGCTCGCCTTCAAAGAACATATGCTCAGTTCGGCAAAGACCAATTCCTTCGGCGCCAAACTTGATTGCAAGTTCAGTGTCTTCTGGAGTGTCTGCGTTGGTTCGAATTCCCATCGTTCGGTACTCATCGGCCCATCCAAGGAAGGTTCCGAATTCGCCCGTCATTTGTGGTTCTTCAACTGGTACGCCACCGCTGATAACTTCACCGAGGGTTCCGTTGAGGGAGATAAGATCGCCTTCTTTAATGACGCCGCCTGCATAGGTGAATTGCTTTCCATGCCCATCGACCGAGATGTCGGAACAACCGGCAACGGTTGGAATTCCAAAGCCTCGAGCAACGAGTGCCGCGTGGCTTGTCATTCCACCTTTCTCGGTAAGAACGCCTTGCGCGGCTAGCATGCCTTTCAGGTCATCAGGCGAGGTCTCTGCACGTACCAAGACAACTGCTTGTCCGAGTCCGCCTTTTCCAAGTTGTGCGGCTTTCTCAGAATCGAAAATTGCGATTCCGGTTGCGGCACCAGGACCAGCTGGTAGTCCCTTTGCGATTGCGGTGTACTTAGTACCAGGAGCAATGACAGGAAGGAGACAATGGTTCAAAAGTTCAGGATCAACCCGGAGGAGAGCCTGTTCTTTGGTAACAAGACCTTCATTGAATTGATCAACGGCAATCTTGATCGCTGCTTGACCAGTCCGCTTGCCCGATCGACATTGGAGAATGAAAAGAACTCCATGCTCAATCGTGAACTCGATGTCTTGCATGTCCTTGTAGTGAGCTTCGAGTTTCTTACAAACATCATCAAACTCTTGATAGATTGCAGGATTCTGGTCCTTGAGCTGAGAAATCGGCATTGGAGTTCGAACACCAGCAACAACGTCTTCGCCTTGTGCATTCATCAAGTACTCCCCGAAGACAACATTTTCGCCGGTAGCTGCGTTTCGTGTGAAAGCAACGCCAGTTCCGCAGTCGTCGCCGCGGTTTCCAAATACCATTGCTTGAATGTTGACCGCAGTTCCGATATGATCAGAGATCTTTTCCTTGCGTCGATAAACCTTGGCTCGGTCATTTTCCCATGAGCGGAATACGGCTTCAACTGCAGCAGTCAACTGTTGGACAGGATCTTGTGGGAATTCTTTTCCGGTTTGAGCTAGTACGTGTGCCTTGTATCGTGAGCAGAGATCCTTGAGTCCTTCAGCATTGACGTCGAGGTCCTCAGTAACTCCAAGTTCTTTCTTTACGTCGGCAAAAATGTGCTCGAAATCGTGCTTTGAAATGTGATCAAATTTGTCCGAATAAGCAACATCCGACAACATCATGATGAAGCGACGGTAACTGTCATAGACAAATCTAGGATCCACAACTTTGACTAGAGCGTCGACGATCGTATCGTTTAGCCCAAGGTTGAGAACCGTATCCATCATGCCTGGCATGGAGAATTTAGCACCTGATCGAACTGAGAGAAGAAGTGGATTATTTGGATCGCCAAACTTCTTGCCTAGTGCGCTCTCGACATGAGCCAATGCAGTCTGCATTTCTTCGAGGAGGCCAGATGGGAGTTGTTTGCCGCCTTCGTTGTATGCAGTGCAGACTTCGGTGGTGACGGTAAAACCGGGAGGGACAGGAAGACCAATATTGGTCATTTCGGCTAGGTTGGCACCCTTTCCTCCGAGAAGGTCCCGCATAGTTGCGTTACCCTCATGGAACAGCCAAACGCGTTTGTTGCTCATAAGGTGAATTATTTTCTCCGTAATGTACGCAACCCGGCGGCATCGTTGGCGCAAGGGTAGGTTAATTTCGAATCACTAGTTTACCCGCGCAAGTAAATATGCCTACTTAGCGTAAGATATTAATATGCTTCAGTGGGAGAACACAGACCAGTTCGGAAATCTTAAAGTGGCGACATCTTCCGCTACTGGATTGGAAGATGTTGAATCTGATCTTCGAGATATGGCTCGGGCAGTCTTTGAGGATCACGGCGAAGAAGTCATGTTTAGCATCGATGTGAACTACGCCGAAATTTCGGCACCGAGAGGCGACCAAGTTTCATATGTTCTTAACATTCCGTTTGTGGCGGGTCTAATCTCTGGTGGAATGGATAAAGGTGAGATTCAAGATTCGCTGACATCACAGTTGGAAGGAATGGTTGGTGAAACTGCAAAAGTCGTCGGTCCTTGGGATTGATTCACTTCAGGTAATCCGGCTAAAGTGAGGCATGGTTTCACTTCTCGTTGCGGGATTGATGCAGTCGGCATTAGTTATTCCCAATCCTCACGTGCTCGTTTTTTCTAAGACCACGGGCTTTCGGCATGACAGCATTCCGAATGCTGTCGCAGCGATCAAGAAGCTTGGCACTGAACACGACTTTCAAGTTGATGCAACCGAAGATGCCACGGTCTTTAATGACGAGAACCTAAAGAAATATGACCTCATTTGCTTTGCGTCAACTACCGGAACAATCTTGGATGCAAATCAGAAGAGGGCAATGGAACGATTTGTCGAAAGCGGAAAAGGATGGATGGGGATCCACTCCGCTTCCGATACTGAATACGATTGGCCTTGGTATGCCGAACTTGTTGGAGCCTACTTTAAGAGCCATCCACCGGGAGGACAACGAGTTCATGTTAAGATCGAAAATCGAGGAAACCCAAGCACCAACGGCTTGCCAAATCTTTGGATTCGACCCGACGAGTGGTACGACTGGCAGGCAAACCCTCGTTCGAAAGTTCAAGTCTTAGCATCTCTAGACGAGTCTTACTATCGACCAGAAAACCCCCAAGACCACCCAATCGCTTGGTGTCATTGGCAAGGAAAGGGAAGGGCCTGGTACACCGAAATGGGACACTTTAAGGAGGCATACTCAGAACCAATCTTCGTCAGTCACCTGTATGGCGGACTGATGTGGGCTGCTCAGGGTAGTCGTCGTCCAGATGGAGCTGATGACTTAAACTCGTCTAAGTCATACGGAACTAGCCAATTCCACACCGAGTTCAAACTCGCAAAGGGAAGTCGATCCAGTATCAGCTTCGATGGTAACGCTAAAGTTCATCTAGCTGACTCAACCGGCAAGGCATGGGACAAACTTGCGGATACGGACTGTGGTGGTGTCACCGGCAATGCTCCTTCGTCGAACGCTTTTGCTGGCACAGAAAACTGGAATGTCCTGGACGTTGTTTTTGAAGGCAACGGTTCAAAGTTTGTCGAAGTACGACTAAACGGAGTTGTGGTGCAAAAGAATGTAACTGTTGATGGTGTGGCGCCAATACGACGCCGGATCACACTTGGAACTGGCTCTGTGCAATACAGGAATACATGGGTTAAGGGCCTGAACAAATAGAAACTAATTGATCAGGACGGCGTCTGAAAGAATATGATTCCAATTGCAATTGCACTTTTGATTAATAGTAATGTGCCAGCTGCTGATTCGATTAGTGATCTATCGAAAGCCCTTTTTGAGGTGGCAAAGCGATCAGCAATTGTTGTTGTCCCGACCTATGACCAAGTTTCGGTGGCAAGCGATCCTAAACTTGTTGAGGACCTTGTCGATCCACTGAGAAAGCAAGGATTTGCGAGCCTTACCTCTGACGTTGCTGTAATTTATCAGAATGGAATTCCGCAATCTCATCTCGGAATTCTGAAAGGATTAGTTGCCCCAAAGACGCCTGCAAAATCTGCATTTAAGGAAGTTTCTATTCCCCAATCCGCCATCAAAGGCAACCTAATTACCTTTGAAACCAAGCCTGGTGAAGCAATCAAAGTGAATACCTTGATGAACCTTGACCTTCCTCGGAGAATCATGGTTTCGCCTTACTACACGTTTGACAACGGTAGTGACTTCCCGCTTGCAATGATGGCAAAAGATATGCCGTCCTCGGATTTTGCCAAAGCATTGGCAAGGGGACTCTCGGGCAAATTGGTAACGGATCCAAAATTCTACAACATTGCCTTTGACGCCAACAACTTTCGGACTAATGTTTCGAAACTCCTTGTATTGGCTCAAAAAGGTGTGGATGCAGGACTAACCCCATCCGGGGCAAATGTCCAATTCTCGGGAGGTTCCTATTCTGACTATCAAGAATTCCAAGACACTGCTCAACCGGCACAATCAAATTCTAAGCCGTCACTTACTGCAGGGCTCACCCTCTTAGGACAGGCAATTGCCCAAATGAATGATCAACTCGTTGAGCAGACGTTTGCCTACAAAGGGACCTCAACTCGGTTAAACCTTGCAACGTTCACTGGACTCCAAAATGCCGCGATTTCATATTTGCGTTCCTCGACTCCTGCAACTCAACAAGCAGGTACCACAAGTCAGAGAGTGCAACCCGGAAGGCCAACCAATAATTTAGCCGCATTGGTCAATAGAGTCGATCCACGAAACCCAGGGAAAGTTGTTATCTCAACAGAATTTCGAGTGTCATTAGAACTGAACTTAATGCAAGGAAGACCAAATCGAAACGGCCCTCCGCAAACAGTTGATGCCGCCAATACAATTACCATTCAGGTTTTGTAAAGAAGCTGAATAGCTTTTCGATGAGGTGCTGGTAAAGGCACCTTATCAAGCTTGTCTTGATCTACCCATGTAAGCCCTTTGGGCTTCTCCGTGAACCGTGCAAAACTGACCAAAGCCGTTATCTTATGATTCGTTACCGTGTATTGAATTTCGCCAAGATGCTTGGACTGGACGTTCGAGTCATCGTGATCAAAAGTAGAAGAAAGTGGCAACAAACTTAGTCCTTTCCACCATCGAAGGTCATGGGAGGCTACAAATCCAACTTTATTTTCGAACAATGGAATAATAAGCTCTTCTACATATTTGATTGTTATCGGCTTTGGTTTAGGAGAGGGGAATTCGGTGACCCGATTTGTTTGATGTGCCAAACAATACTGACTTACAGGGCAAATGTGGCAAAGAGGCTTTGTTGGTTTGCAAACCGTAGCACCGAGCTCCATGACTGCTTGATTCCAATCTCCTGGCTGTTTCGGAACCATTTGGTCGTCTGCCCAGAGCCAAGTGTTTGACTTTAACTTAGAACCAATCGACGGATCGCATTTCATCCGAGCATAGACTCGCTCGACATTGCCGTCCACAACTGCGGTTGGTTCGTCAAGACAGATACTGGCTATCGCCGCCGCGGTGTATTTGCCTACGCCAGGCAGAGCGAGCCATTCTTCGAAAGTTTTAGGGAATCCGGCAGCAGCAACCTGTTTTGCTCCTTGGTGCAACATTCGGCACCTTCGATAGTAACCAAGTCCTTGCCACATCGCCATGGCTTGTTCCTCCTCGGCCGAGGCAAGGGATTCGACGGTTGGAAAGCGAGCCATCCAACGCTCGTAGTAAGGTAGTCCTGTAGCAATTTGTGTTTGCTGGAGCATGATCTCGCTGATCCAGATTGCGTATGGATCTTTGGTCCTTCTCCACGGAAGGTCGCGTTTATGTTGGTGGTACCAGGCGAGAAGTTCTTGTTGGATGAACTATTTTAGCTTGAGGAGTTGGTCGTAAACTCGATTTGTACCGGCAAGCATGCTTTCAACGCTGAACATTTGGGCCGCTCGCTCTTTGGCTTGTTGCGAAATTTGTCCAAGGTCGCCCAGTCCTAAAGCGATTGCCTCGTGAGCCATCGCTTCGCAGTCCATCGGAGGAACCAAGGAACCGACGTTTGCCGAGACAACTTCCGGCAATCCCCCGACATTCGTTGATATGACTGGCAGACCAATTGCCAGTGCCTCCACGACGGAGATTCCCATTGCTTCTTTGAGGCTCGGAAAAAGAAAAATGTCCATTGCCGCCAATGGATCGAAGACTTTTGCTTGATAGCCAAGAAACATGACTTTCTCGTAAATGTGGAGTTCCTTGGCCAAGCCCTTGTATTCATCGATTGAGTCCCCGTCGCCTACCAACACATAAACTGAATCGGGTATCGATTTTTGGATCAGGGCGAAGGCGCGCAAGGAGTATTCGATTCCCTTCATTGGAGTTAATCGAGCAACCGTTCCAAAGGTAATTGCATTGCTCGGAATGCCGAACTTAGTCCGGGCTTCGGACTTGGACAATAAGTCGTGGGGTAGAGCAACGCCGTTATAGACTGCGGTAACTCGACTTTCGGCGACCCCCTGGGAAATAAGGTGTTGCCGAACGCCTTGGGATACTCCAATCATGTGGTCAGCAAACGTAAAGCTCAGCTTCCCACTCATGCCATGGACGGTCGCCACACAGGGTATTTTTGCCAGTCGTGCGGCGAGACAACCGTTGACCGATGAGGTTGAGAGGTGAGTGTGAATGATGTCGATCTTCTCGCGCTTAAAGAATCGAGCCATCTGAATCACCGCAAGCGGATCGATCTTGAATCGAACCCTGAAAGGCGTGTGCTTCCAGCCCAGTTTTTGCAGCTCGCCGTTGAACGGCTTGCCCTCGAACGTGATGAATTGAACGTTATGCCCCGCATCTCGCTGGGCCTGCGCGAGGGTCATCATGCTGTGAACGGCTCCATAAACCAGGTTGGTCGCGCTCGTGACGTGGGCAATATTCAGCTTTTTCTCTTCACCCACGGCTGTTAGTTTATTCGATTGTGAGGATTCGACTACTTTTCGGCAGCCTTGATGGCATTCCAGGACTTATAGAGTTCCTCATAATCTCTTTTTGCCACCTGATAGTAGTAAAAGACTTTAGGATCTTTGGTACGTAGGCAGAAATACCCTTGCCCATCAAAAATTATTTGCCGTTCACCACTTAAAGAAACCGTTATCGTCGCCCACCATTTATCATATCCAGTCCTTACGCTCTTGGCGCGTTGAATGTAGCCAAGCCACTTACTTACATCAATTTGGGTACGGTGATTTTCATTTTTTTCTAATTGCTCTTCTGGTGTTGCGCTGGTTGCTCCGCAGGGCTTGCTGGTAAATCCAATCCCACGGACAAGGTAAATATCTTCGGCTCTTAGTTTGTCAAGCTGTTGCGCTTTCGCACCAAATGCAAAGGATAGAGCCAACGCAACTGCAATGAGTTTAATCATCCTGTTCATAGTTTAAACGAATGTGATCATTGAATGTTATGGGATGACTTTGACTTTTACCACGTATATAAATCTATGTCCCCACGGTCAGTGTTTGCCACGATTTTGCCTTTTTTAATGCTAGCCAACGCAAATGCCTCCGACGACAAGAAATGGACCGTTGAATTCGAGTTAGGGAGCATCAGCACCCGTTATAACTACGCTCAGGTGCCGAACCCCGGTGGATCGGTAGTCAATTTACGCGATCTCTTCGGTGGAGATGGCAAGTTGGTGGGGCGAACAACATTGGTGTATTCGACTCCCAACGGATCTCAATGGAAGTTGCTTTATGCTCCGCTCAGGATCAAAGGAACCGGCCAATTAACCGGTGCAACCCAGTTTGGCGGTCAAACTTTTGCGACAGGTTCGGTTGATGGTCTGTACCAATTCAACAGTTACCGATTGACCTATCGAAAGCAATGGAGAGGGAACTGGTCGCTTGGCGGAACTTTGAAGATTCGCGATGCGGAAATCAAGTTGACTCAAGGCTCGACGATTGCAGAGGAAAAGAATGTTGGATTTGTGCCGTTGATGAATATTTACGGTTATGGAATGATCAACCGAGATATTGGGTACGAAATTGAGCTCGATGGTCTAGCCGGTGGTCCAGGTAGAGCATTCGATTTAAGCATGAGGGCAACCAAGCAACTCGATTCCCGTACCCAAGTTTTCGTCGGATATCGGGTCCTTGAGGGTGGAGCTGATGTTCCTAGGGTCAAGAACTTCGCTTGGATCAATTACTTGACGGCTGGCGTGTCAGTTCGATTTTAAGGCCTACCGCCCAAATCGAAACGCCCGCCAAAGCTTATAGATAAAAATGGGTAGTGGTGTGTCGTTCCGTATTGCGATCCGCTTAAGTTCAAACGGGCTCTCGTTGCCATCGTTAAGACCTTTATTGCAGGTCACTGCGAATTTGTATCCTGCCGCTTTCACAGATCTCAAACTATTCTCGTCGTAACTGCCATAGGGATAACAAAACGTGTTGATTGGCAGACCAAGCAATGCTTCAAGCTCGACCTTGCTCTTTGCTATCTCAACATCTTGGTCACTCGCATCATGAGTGGTAAGCCGAACGTGAGTTTTGGTATGTGAACCAAACTCGACACCTTGTTGAAATAGATTCAGAATCGAGTCTTTCGACATGAGTGGCTTTGAAACATCACCAATGTTCTCATCCCACCCATTTGTTTTGCCAATAAAGTCGGAAACGAGAAAGACTGTCCCGTTAAATCCCAATCTCTTCATGATTGGAAAGGCGTTATCCTCGAAATCCTGAAAGCCATCATCAAAGGTCAATACGATTGGCTTTTCTGGAGATTGTGGCGAAAAAAGCGATTCGAGCCTGATGCTTTGGAATCCCCGCCGAGCCAAGAAGCCAACGTGTGACTCAAACATCCTTGGCGGAACAAACGTGCCGGGATAGATGGTTTTAGCGTCAACCGGTGAGATCTTGTGATAGGTCAGGATCGGAACTCGGGCAGACACAATCCTAGTTTAGCAAAATCAAGGAATATAGCCGTGAGAAACCCTGATTTGTCCCCCATAGTAGCTCCCACCAACCCAATACCAATCGAGTGTTTCTAAGATAGCCTTGGCCTGATTCACTTGAATCGTATTTGCTTGCAATTCGGAAATCGCACCGAGATACCATCGACCAGATCCGGTAAATCCTTCATTTTCATACAAATACCGAAGCCAAACCTGACCACATTTGGAGCATTTGCCGTTAGTGATATCCGCATAATCATCGGTCATCCCAACATCGGAAAAGGGAACTTCTCTTTGTAGAGTACTTTGAAAGCAGATGCATTCTTTGGTTTTCATGGCGAGATCAAACGAGTCTGCTAGTTCGCAAAACTCGTCGCCCCAGCCGCTACTTATGCTGACTTCTTGTAAGGGGCCAGTGGGCAAAAAGAGGAAATTCATTTTGCTCTCAGGTAGTAACCCAAAGTTACATAACTTTTCCAAAACCGAGTCAATCTCGACGAGGGCGGCAGACGCATCATCCCAGCAAGACCAATCGAAGTTGTTGCCCGCGCGAGCTACCAGCTTTCGGACTTCGATAAAAACAGAAATGAGTTGGTGAACGCTTGCCACGACAATGAGCAGTTAAATGGAGTCACTTGGATTCGGGTGCTCTTCTCGGTATTTCTTTCTGGCAGCGGAGTCAGCATCCATCATCTTTTTGGCGTGGAGACCACCCCAGATCAAGAAGGCAATAAACATAAACCCAAGAGATCCTATGAAAATTGTGCCTAACAATTTGTTCTGGAAAATCGCGTCATATCCTCGGACCATATTTGGAGTGTACTATGATGCGAAGCATTGAAACAGATTCGTACAAAGACAGGCATAAGAAGAGTTTTTAAGGAATTCAAGGATCAACGAAATGAAATTGATCTTGTCATCCTATTGCAAGATTGGGATGACCCTTATAACGTCGGGGGAATGTTTCGGGTCGCGGACGCATGTGGCGCATCCGAGATTATTCTGACGGGAAAGACTCCGCAAGTTGGAGAATCACCTCAACTCGCAGTGACCTCAATGGGCGCCCACCGACGGGTGGCTTGGCGACATATTGAAAAGCCGGTGGACGCCTGCTTGCAGCTGAAAGAAGAAGGATATGCGCTGGTCGCAGTAGAGGTCGCCGAGGGAGCTTCCCACTATATGGATTTCGACTATCCCCCGAAATGTTGTCTCATTTTGGGGAACGAAGGAGCCGGCGTATACGGCAAAGTGATGAAGCTTTGCGATGCGGCCGTCTTTATTCCTATGGCAGGAAAAGGCCGATCTCTCAACGTGCATGTTGCCGCCGCAATCGTTGCTTTTGAGGCATCGTTAAGGCATTCTGGGGCTGAAATTCCAGAGTGATGATGTTATTTCAACATCACGCGGACAACAACTTTTCCTGAAAGATTGCCAGGCAACCGCGTCGCCGACACTGCGCGGGTCTCCAAATCAATGGCTTCTTTGGCTTGCTTAACCGAAGTGGCATCTTCAAGATAATCTACCAATAGGTCCTTAAGTTTGTCTTTAAGCTTGGTTAATCGAGCAATGAATATGCTCTGAATCTTCGATTGTTCGCCAGACGCATTACCTTCCACATCTGCTTCAATCGACGCACCACCAAGGGCTTCGATTTTGCTTTTTGCTTGATCGTACTTAGAAGCAGGAATGATCAGCAAAATTCCTTGTGCTTCAGCCGTACCATCATCCTTCATGTGGCTGAATGTTCTTGCTGAACCACCAAGAGACGATGCAAGTCCAACCAAAGAAGTTTGACCTTGGATTGGATCAGGACCTGTGACAGTCATAGAAACATATCGCTCCTTGCCTGCAGGTTCATCTTTTGGAGCCGGTGCAACCGGCGAATGTCCGTCTTGACCTGGCTTTGGCTTGGGAGTTGTTCCACCACCTGGCACTGGGTTTTCGGGCAACATAATGCCTTTTCCATTGACATCGGGTAACGGGCCAGCAACCTCAGTTGGATCCATCGGAGTGATGTCTCCCCTCATTCGCGGAGGAGCGGTAGGTCTAAATTCTGTACTAGGCGCCCCTGATCGAGAAACAATATTGGCTTGAGTCTCTTTGGGTGGAAGTGGAAACCCGCCATTCATCGGTTGCCAAGGATCAAAGTCTTTGAGATCGTTGAGATCACGAAAAGCGTTGTCGACCTTAGGAGCTGGTGCGGTTGGGTTTTGATTGGCTACCAATACCGGCCGGTCTTTATTGACGACTATGGTTTCGATTTTGGGTTGAGTCGTATATCGTCCGGCAAGTATTCCTCCGACGATGCAGACCGCAGCGATGAGGGCTCGGTTTTTGTAAGCTGGAGCCTCTGGCTCAACGTACTTTGGTGGCTGATTTTCATCATACTTTGCCAGAACTGATTCGAACGCGTTTGGCACGATCGATGTCTCCGCAGTTGGGGCGGCAACATCTCCCTCGACTATCTCAAGGATTGGCTCATTGGAGTCGGAGTCGTGCATTGGTTCTGGTTCAGATTCTATCAAACGTAAGTGCCCTTTTAATTTTATCGGGAAAAACATGCTCCAGCCTCACTGTTTCGCACAAAGTTAATGCGAAATGTTAGGTTTTATGGTCGCACATCATAAGAACAAACATGGCTGGTAAAGGTTCCCGTTTTCTGAAATCCCCGTGAAGGGTCAATGGTGGATGAATTTGATCCAAGATGGAACGATGTCAGGCAGGAATTGAATCGTAACCCAAGCACCTACGATTAGTAGCCAAAAACTCGCAGCAATCAACGGATAACGTAAGTAACACTTAGTCTCTTTTTTGCCTTGCTTATAACTCACGATGAAGAATATTGCGGACAAAAGTGCAGCAAAGGGAAGCGCAAATCGTCCGGCCAAGAGTGAGAATGTTGCGATCTTGCAATAAGCAAACGCGAGGCGACCGAGTTTATTTTCTTGCGGGGCTGGTGTTTGTTCTTCCGGTTTCATCTTATTGTCTCAGCGTTAACAAAAAGCATAGCGCATGCGTAAATGAGCGAAAAAAAGCCAATGCATGCCGAGCAGAAGGATAGCAACAAGAGTTCGAGATCTAAGACAAAAGGAATGACACATCCGAAAACGACAAAAGCACCAAATGCGATAGCAACAAGTCCAAAGTGGTAGGGACGCATAGTGAATTACTGGCGACCCTTGATAACGTTGGATAGGAGAAGGCCTATGCCAACCATGATCGACAGACATTGAATTCCAAGTGTCACGATCATGAACATCGGTCCAACATCTCCTTTGCCGGTGGAGACCGCACTGCTGTTGGCATAAACAAGACATCCTCCGCAACTGGCGATTGGCACGAGAACGAACAAACTGAGAAACCAAATCCAAGAAAATCGATATCGACCTCGATAGTTGTTACTGATGTTGGCTGGTGGAGAGCCGTATCCGCAACTGGGACACCAATTTGTGTTGACTTGAATCAGCTTCCCGCAATTAGGACACGGTTCGCCTTCTAGTTCGGGTGGAATGGACATCTCTGCTCCTCTCTTTGAAGTTTAGACGAATGAATCAATGCTTTCGACGTCGATCTTGGTAGTCAATCATGACGAGCACAAGAAAGATGATTCCTGACAACCAACCAAAGTAGAAGGTCAAGGGGCTCTGAAACATGCCGGGTGCACAACTCCCACAAATGGCAACTGGTGCCAAAAGTGAGGTTAGAGCCAACCACCATGGGTTAATCTTTGGTTTCCGATAATCCGAAGCGATTGTTGTCGATTCACCACATGATTGGCACCATTCGACATTGTCATCGAGAAATGCTCCACAGTGTTGGCATTTGAATGTCGTACCGCTCATCGCTTCCTCGTCAGAAAGTCTATACAATTGACAATGAGGACAATAAGTCCTGCAACAACGGAAAATGCTTCTATGGCCAAAGCGAATCCCATGGCATTGCTGGACACATCGAATAGGAAGCATCCGCCACACGCGGCTAAGGGTACTGCAATGAGCAAGACTGGAACGAGCCACCAATTAACTGGTGGCGGTGAAGCGGACAATGAAACCCTGTGAATTCGGTAGCCACAGGCCGGACAATAAGGTGCGCCAATTGCTACCGGCTTTCCGCAGTGCGGGCAGTGCGATTCTGAACCTGAAGGAGTTTCCTTCATTTCTTGCCTTGGATAACTAATGTCATTAGGTTAACAAGAATCATCACGATACCAACCGCTATCGAATAGAACTCAATATTTAAGGGGATACTTAACCACATTATGTCGCCATAATTTCTTCCATCGGCGGTCAGCCAAACGAGGCACGCACCGAAAGTTCCAAGTGGCACAATAAGCATCAAGACCACAACTACGACCCATGGAAAAGGAACTCGTTGCGGTTTGCCATCTTTAGTACCATAGCCACACTTTGCACAATAGCTTGCTCCGCCAGGGAGATTAGTGCGGCAATTTGGACATTGGGTCTGTTCAGACACTTTCCACTCTCTTAGGTTTCAAGAACATGTAACACCCAATGTCTTTGATGATGGCTCGCCGTGAGGGAACTCATCCCTCATTTTTGCCTCCAAACCGACACAACAATGTTGACAAGAAGCATAACTAAGCCGATAGCAATCGACACAACTTCGACGTAGAACGCTTGATTTATAAATCCATCATTTGAGTTATCGATGCTAAAGCCAAATGCCCAACAACCGCCGCAAGCACCCAGCGGCACAATGAATAGCAATGATAATATCCACCATGCGCGGAGTGGGAGCGGTCTCGATGCCAACAATTCTTTCTCGCTGGTGTCATTCGCAAAATGAACTATCTTGCGCACAAATCCACACTTTGCACAGTTGGTTCCTCCGCCATGCAAGGAAGTTCCGCAGTTTGGACACCTCGCTTCCTCAATCACCTTTCGCCTCCCCTTTCGGTTTGACGAACAAAAAGATGCCAACGGCAAAGAGCCCTAAGCAAGCTATTTGAGCAGTATTAACTCCATTCGAGGGACCCACTGCCTCCCGATAGAACTCGATGATGAATCGACTTGTCGACCAAAGCACCAAATAGAGCGGAAAGACTCGAACTCGATCGCGACCCCACCAAACGACACCAAAGATCAAGGCCGCGCTTGCCGCCAAATAGAACTGAGTTGGATGTCGCATTGCATCGTGACTACTCACTGCCCAAGGAAGTGTGCAAACCTTGCCAAAGCAACAGCCATTGAACCAGCATCCTATTCGCCCAAAGAACTCGCCTGCCGGCAAAGAAACCGCCCAAAGCGGTCCGGTCGAAGTCCGAATCCCCATCTTACGCTTGGAAATTTCGACCACAATCCACCCACCGATAACTCCACCAAGGATCGTCCGCCCACCGCTGCTAGGATCAAGCATGGTTACTAAGTGCCCTCCCTCCGCAATTCGCTCAACTAATCGAGCCAAAAGCACCCCGGCAACCGCACCAATCATAACAATTCGTGACATCCCATCGGTAGCCAACTTTCGTCGCTTCGCCTCATGCCAATACAGGAACGCACCAACGGCGTAACCAAGTGCATTGAAGATTGAGCCGACGACGACAGGGTTCATATCATTCGGAGGGTGGACTTCCGGCTAGGGAAGTCCTCAGCATCTTCAAAGAGCCATCGCCAACAGAATGAATACCGGCGGGGATCTTCTTCAAAAGTACCTACGTGAACGCAGCACTGTCGGATTCGAGCTTCGTGAAATGTATGGGAATCCATGAACATCTTGACTGTCACTCGGAACGTCTTCATCGCCATATTTTCCAGCAATCGTTCTTCGCCGCCAAACGCCTTCCAGATTCCACCCATAAGGTCAGTCAGGCCCGGAACGCAGTCGCACATCTTGAACAAGTCTCCCGCGACCTGAAGGGAAGAAGCCCGTTGTTGTTCGCTCAAAATTCGCTGCAACGTTCCATCTTTGATCATCTTCTTCAATGACTCATGAACGTTTTCGAATGAGATTGAATTCGAAGCCAAATGAATCCATTTCTTGAGTTCATCGCGACCAATAAGTGAAACCAGTGAGTTCCACTTGCCCTTGTCGTCCTGGATGAAATAGGCGATATCACAGCAGTCCTTGTGGGAGCAGGGAAGCGGAATAAAGTCGTCTGCCTTTCCGCTTCGTCGGATAACCCCAGTCGGAGTGATCCGGTCAAGCGGGTCAATGCCGCTGTTTCGTCCCGAACCAAACACCGGTTGCAAAGCCAAACCAGAACAAAAAGGTGTTGCCAACCCAAGTTGAAATAAGTCTTCAATCTCGTCGTCATTAACTCCCTTTTTGAGGGTCGCCACGAGAGTGATGAAGATCTTGTTATCATTCAAGACCTTGAGTGTATCGAGCTTTTCTTGGGCTAAAGGTGCCGCCCTTAGGTGCTCGTACGTCGAATCTCGAAGTCCATCAAATTGAAGATAAACCTCGACCTTACTTCGGTGTTGATGCAAGAATTTCTGAAACGCTTTGTCCTTCAGAATTCTGCGTCCATTCGTGTTGAGCAGAATTCTAGTGACCGGTCGCTTAACCAACTCCTCGATCAATTCTTCGAGGTCCCGGCGCAAGGTCGGTTCTCCACCGCTGAGCATGACTACGCTGATTCGCCCGCCTTCCCGTTCGATCATCGTGTCCACCGTGTGTAACAGTTCGGGCAAAGACGGCTTCTCGGTCTGAGGCGCCGGTGTGCTTGGCTCTAATGCAGTGGCATAGCAGGTCGGGCACTTATAGTTACAGTGCTCGGTTAAATTCAGCAACAGGATGCAAGAGTGCTGTCCATGACTTGCGGGAAGCCCTTCCCGATATCCATCGGGGAAACCGGCAAAGTTATCCGCCCGATCAGGGGTCATCGTTAATGTTTGGGTTTGCCATCCGGATCGGGATCGCCAGATTTCGGCATCTTCTTCGTAGAGGCTTTCCGTCTCACCATGCTCGTGGCAGTATCGGCGCATCCATATCGAGCCAGAATGGCTCACCAGCATCGCGTCAACAAAGACATTTGGATCGTCGGATCGCACGCCGCCTTTAGCAATGCATTGCGGGCATACACTGCGTGTGTATTCTTCGATCGTGTAGGTTCTCGGGGCGATGGTTGCCTTCATGCGGTTACTGTGACTAACTTACTTCATTTAGCCATTAGTTCCGCAAATTGTTCGCCGCATAATCGCATTGCCAGACAACTTGGACAATGTGAAGCAAAGTCATCCTTCGGCATGAGGAACTCTCAGTGCCGAAGGAATTAGTATTTTAGTTCTTCTTCTTTCTGCGAACCAAGGCCAGAACGCCAATCCCAAGAATTGCCAATGAAGCAGGCTCTGGAACAGGTGCGAAAGTCGAATAAATTCCACTTGCTGAAGATTGACCAATGTTAGTCAGATCATAGGCTGCGACTTGTCCGTACGCCGTTGCGTTAGTATCAAGATAGAACATCTTTGATGAATTGCCTGCGGTTACTCCACCGGGGTTAGTCGCTTCATTGAAGTTGAAGTTCACAAATCCGCCCGGGAAACTGAAAAGAATCGCTTGTGTTGGAGAAATGGTTCCTGGACTCGATGGATCCCAATCCCCATCGTATACCGATGTATTGAATCCCGCGAGTCGTAAATCCTGGACTGGACCGGACGAATTCGCATCGTTAAAAATTCTCCAAGCAAAGAAGTATGTGTTATCTGCTTTGCGGACAACTCGATTTTGAACGGTTCCCGACATCGTGCCGCCGTTTGCCGCAAATGAGAAAGACTGCAGTACGTCTTCTACAACGGTCCCACCTGGCGTCAAAGTGCCAGGGAGGGCAGTGAATACGTCAGGAGTTAAGATGACTGCGTTTGCCGATGCTGTTACGATAACAGCTAGTGAAGCGATAGTTAGCCTATTCAATTTCATGGAATTACCTCTTAATCAAGATTTAGCTCATTGAGCCATCTACAGAATACATAAGAGGCTTTCTCATATTGAATAAATACTGGTTAAGGTCGTGTTTTTTGCTTACGGGATAAAATATGACATGGCTCCAACACTCAATACTGCTCGGCTCACCCTCCGAAGTATTAGGCGTGCAGATGGTCCTCGTATCCAACTGGTGTTTCCACGAATAGAGATTACGGAGTACCTGAATGCCTCAATTCCGTGGCCCTATCCGCCAGGTGGAGCCGAACAGTTCCTTGACTTCATTCTTCCCCAGATCGAATCTGGTTCACGCTTTGTTTGGGCGATCACCTTGCGAGATGTAAGCGACGATTTACTCATCGGGCTCATCGATTTGGATGTTCATGGGACCTTTCATCGCGGTTTTTGGCTGATGCCCGAACATCACCAAAAAGGCTACATGACTGAAGCAGTGACTGCGGTCAACGATTTCGCCTTTGATGTGCTCAAGATGCCATTGATGCGACTTGGCAACGCTGTCCCGAACCTTGGTTCTCGGCGAATTAAAGAGAAATCCGGGGCGGTTCTGGTTGATGTCATTCCCGATGTCCCGTTCGTCAGCGGAGTCTTCCCAGAAGAAGTTTGGGAATTGACTGCAGAAGCGTGGCGGGAAAACCGCGCCGACTTTTTGGCAAGCGCGATTAGGCTGAGAAAGTGAATTTATAGTCCTCGAAAAAGCGGAAATGATCTCGCGGAACATCGCAAAGCTTCACTAATAGATTCTCCATTTCATCTGGTTCGGTCCCATTCCAGTAGTCGATCAAGTCGATCTGATCTCCTTGCCCGAGCAAGACGGAAAACAAATCGTAAGCAGCCTTGGTCGACTCAACATCTTCCTGATCTTCGAGACACCAATCTTGCGGTGGTTGAAATATTGGGATATCGATGATCTCAGCATTCGTCCAATTTTGCAAAGTATGGCGAAAATGACAGCTACACCCTCCGTGTTTTCCCGACAAGTGCCACTGGTTCATGTGACTTAACAGTGCCAACATATTCATGTCATCTGCCTCCGAAACACGAGTAAGGGTCAAGTTTGAACTAGCCAGAGTGGATAGGTCCAACTGGCTAGTAGTAGATAGGTAAATAGTGCAGCACACGGCTTACTTTGAAAACTTCGTGAGAAATTCGATGACCTTCGCGGGATCGTGATGATCGCCCGTCTCGAGTAAGCCAGTATCTTGAGAGTGAATCACCTTCCCGGTCTTGTCGAGCACATACAGGTGAGGGTAACCGGTGATCTTTGGATAATTTGCCAACACTGCCTTATTTTCGTTATCTTGGCTAAAATTCACCTTAACCACGACGTACTTCTTGAGCAACTTGCCAACTTCTTTGTCGGTTTTGAAAAGGGTATCAAGCTTATGGCACCAACTGCACCAATTTCCACCAACGTCTATAAGGATTGGCTTGTTCTGCTTGGTCGCCATTTTGATGGCATCGGCAATATCCTTTGCCGAGTCTCGAGTTGGATCGAAGATCTTTTCGGACATGTTGAGCTTAGAGCCTTGCTTCGCTGGCGCAGCTACTGCTCCAGCTTGGGCAAATGCCTGAAAGCAAATGGCAGAAAGGGACGCAAGAACGACGAACGAGGTAAAGCGCTTCACAAAAGTATCTTACTATTCTGAAGCGCAAAAGATTCCCCATTTCGGATGAAATGTAACGTCAGCCAGCCACCCGGGTTATTGCTTGAGAAACTGAATAGAAAGCATGTTGCCAATTGATCCGGTTTTTTCACTGTCCTTAGCCATCTTGAGCTTAAGGACATGTGCTCCGGCGGAAAGTGTTGCCTTTCCAATATCAATCGTTCTCCAGTTGGTCCAACCACCAGTATCCGGAACGGTTGATTCATCACCAATCCTCTTTCCGTCAACTTCCAAGTAGAAAACTCCTCCCGGACCTTCGCTGGCAACCTTTGCTTGTAATTTGAAAGTGCCTGCGGTGGGAACTTTAATATCGTAGGTTAGCCATTCCCCAGCTTTCGTCCAACCAACCGAGAACCTTGCTCCAGGAGCTCCGGAAGCTCCAACATCGACGCCTTCTTTTGCCCGAAATTGACCGCCGTTATTCTGCGGATCAGAGTCATGATAGGCGACTTCCGAGCCACCCTTGTTGTAGTCGGCGAAGGTGACCGTGCCAGGAATTTGAAAGGGACCGGGCCAATTGTAAGTGGGTCCGTTGAGCTTACGATTAGCTGTGCGTTGCCTGATTCCCTCATGATCGATCTTGAGGTTTTCATCCTTATATGCCCGAACATAGTCAACAACTAGCTGCTGCGGAAAGGTCGTCTTGTCATCCGGACTTCCTGGCCAATTTCCGCCAACCGCCAAGTTGAGAATGATGAAAAATGGCTTATTGTAAACCCAATCGTTGGTTCCAATGTCGTTTGGCGTAGCGGTGTGATAGACCTTATCATCCAAATACCAGCGAATTTGTTCTGGTTCCCACTCAACTGCATAGACGTGGAAGCCGTCAGATAGTGGCTTATCCGCAACAAATGCAGCAGAAACCGGAGAACCACCAGAATAGCCAGGACCATGGATGGTGCCGTGAACTGTACCTGTCTCATGACCAAGAAACTCCATGATGTCGATCTCACCGCACTTCGGCCAGCTAACTTCGCCAATATCGGCTCCAAGCATCCAAAATGCTGGCCATATGCCTTTTCCTTTTGGCATTTTCATGCGAGCTTCGATCCTCCCGTAAGTTTGAGTAAACGTGGCACTAGTCTTTAATCGAGCAGAACTGTAATCTCGAGTGACATTATCTTCGCCGGTCGTCTTTTCTTTTCTCGCCTCCAGTATCAGGTTGCCTTTCCCGTCGAGGAATGAATTCTTGTTTCCATCGGTGCAGCTTTGAAGTTCATTGTTTCCAAAGCCACCGCCTCCGGTGTCCCGCGACCAGACTTTGCGATCCGGGGCAGATCCGGCTTTTCCGTCAAATTCTTGGGCAAATGTTAAAACCCATTTCGGCTTCGAATTGATGGTGGCTTGTGGCATAAATATAGCAAAAAGTATAGGTGTCAGCATGGGCTCACGATTGGCTTTTGAAAAGGATTTCAGGTGACCTTTTCAAGCATATCTCATTCGATGTTTGAACTTGCGAAACGTTTCGCAAATTGCAAAAGTTATGCAATTATTTTTCGATTCGGACCCAGGAGAAAGTGCCATTCATGCTCGTGCCCGTAGTGATTTTTGAAAAGGATTGAATTGATCCGTCCGCAAATCCAATTCTCGTTCCTATGTAGGTCCGATCAGTTCCTCCGCCTCCATGGCCGTCTTCGCCATGAGCAGATATGGTTAGTCTGCCAACATCGACAAACTCAATTTTTTTACTCTTATCGTTAGTAAATGAAGGCCTGATACCCTTGCCACCGTAATTATAAATTCGAGTGTAGTTGGATGGACTGTCAATCTTTGAGGTCGTCGGAACCGTATTTGTAGCTGGCTTACTGCAACCGAGTCCGGAAAGTAAGATCGGAAAAAGAATGACTCCGAATTTGGCGTTCACTTACATCCCCCATTTGCGATGGGGCGGTTCAAGGTTAGAGTGTGGTTTAGCAACATCTGCGGTTGGCTTCGCCGGGTACTTAACGATCACTCGTTGGCGACCCACCATCAGTGAAACAAAATCTTCTACCGAGATTTCCTCAAGAGCCGCTTGTTCCACCAGGAAGTCAAAATCGTTTTGGTTGAAATTAATGGTTGGCATTTATCTTTTGCCCTCATCCCCCAGCCCCTTCTCCCATGAAGACATGGGAGAAGGGGAGTGACCAATTTCTACATATGCGCGATGATCGCGTCGCCAAATTCGGAGCATTTCAACTTTGTTGCCCCTTCCATCTGCCGGTGGAAGTCATAAGTAACCGTCTTAGCACCAATTGCACCCTCCACACCTTTAAGAAGCATATCTGCGACTTCAATCCAGCCCATGTACCGGAACATCATTTCTCCGCTGAGTATGACTGAGGACGGATTGACGACGTCAAGGTCGGCATACTTTGGTGCTGTTCCGTGCGTAGCCTCAAAGATTGCGTGACCGGTGATGTAGTTAAGATTTGCACCGGGCGCAATACCGATTCCACCAACCTGGGCAGCAAGGGCGTCGCTTAGGTAGTCACCGTTGAGGTTCAAGGTGGCGATGACGTCAAAATCCGTTGGACGAGTTAAGATTTGTTGAAGGGTAATGTCAGCAATGGAATCTTTGATGATCAATCCTGCACCTGGCTTTCCTTCTGGAATCTGGCACCATGGTCCGCCATCGATTTCAACTGCACCAAATAGCTCTTTAGCGAGTTCATAGCCCCAGTCTCGGAATGCACCCTCGGTGAACTTCATGATGTTGCCCTTGTGGACAAGGGTAACAC
>JBAXBU010000015.1:0-44859 GCA_037141835.1 Armatimonadota bacterium
GTATCCAGAAGCTGCGGAAGCTCAAAGCTCCGCATTAGCAAAACCCGCGATCCGCCTTTAAATTTCTTGCTCGATTGCGTTAGAGGCGTCAGAACCGCCAGCGTTTTCCAAGAGAACCACAAATTCATCTCCTCCCAAACGGGCTGCCATATCGGTGGGCCGAATCGTATTTTGAATTCGCTTAGCTACCTTCATGAGCAACAAGTCACCCATTTCGTGACCTAATGTGTCGTTAATTGTCTTAAAGTTATCGAGGTCAATAAAGAGTGCTCCGGCACTTCGTCCGGTCGCCTTGGCGTTTGCAAGTGCCTCACCGAGCTTAACAATGACTTGGGACCGGTTTGGCAGTCCGGTTAGTCGGTCGTGAGTAGCTTGATGCGTAAGGGCTTCTTTCACCGCAGCCTGCTCCGTGATGTCGTGAAAAGTTAGAAGCAATCCGCCAATATGAACATTGTTAAGGAGGTTTCGGATATGGACTTGGTAAAAGTGATGAACACCGGGACTAGCCTCCACTTTGATCGACGTTTCGATGTCCACATTTGGCTTTGCGAGCGATTGGTCAATTGCTTTCAGAATGTCGTCGGAGTCACTCGAATGAAAGAGTTTTAAGAAGTGCCGACCAACACAATTCTTTGGGGATAGACCCCAGGCATTTTGGCAGGCATCATTGATCAGAGTAACAAGTCCCTTTCGGGATGTTAGCAAAATGACATCATTGCTGTTTTGGACAACAGCCGCAAAGCGCAAACCATTGAGCTCCTGTGCGTGGCGTGCAATCTCCTTTTGGGTGTCTGCAACACTGAATCGGTGAAAACCGACAATGGTGACTAAGATCAAAATCCCGGCAATGCCGAAGGTCATGTTTTTGAGGAATTGTCCCTTTTGCCGAAATCGACTTGCCTCGCCGCCAAATTGCTCATATTTCTCCTGAATACTCGAGGATAGGGCGACGAATGCGGCATTCGTGATGTTGTCTCGAGTTTGAACGGCAGCGTCCGATTGGTTGGAATCAATCAGCTTCATTTCAGTTCGTGCAGACTGAACAAAAGTATCGACTGTATCCTGGGAAATGTTGACTCGTTGGCTCAGAGAAGTGGCTTGAAGCGCCATCAACTCTTGGTTGAGTTTCATGAGGGAAGGTCTGCGATCCGGGGCGGACTTGATTGACGCGATAAGACCCGGAATTGTATTGAGCTGCGCCTTGAATTCGGCTAGTCGCAATTGCTCTATTCGAATATTGTCGCTGGCGGCGGAGAGTCGACCCAGAATGAGATTTGTTGCTAAGCCAGTCAGGACAATAATAACGCATATTGCGACCGTAAGCTTATTTCCCCGGTTAAAGACCGTGGTGAAGTCCATATAGTTTTCTCCTTCCTTGAGCGACTTAGGAAATGCCTGAGCAATTTGTCGGCTTCGAAATTTATTCGTTACCTAAGTTAATAGAAACTGGCATCAATCCTTTTGATACATCTATAGGGACGTTCTGGCGCATGAATGCATCACGCATTCAAAGGAGTTATTTTGAAATTCAGAACGTTTGGCGGGAATGTGTAGGATTTCCAAGATGTTCGTTTATTGAACCTGGAACTTCGGATTTAGGTTCAAAACCATCCCTTCAGGGTGTTGGTTTGTGTTCCTAAATGTTGGGTGTTACCCAACATTTCACCCAACCTTTTGCCATAGGTTAGAAGTATGTCCTTGCCCCCCCGAAACATGTTGCAGTAATTGTAGTTACAGAGTACTGATCGTTTTGTCTCTGTGGCTATAGAGGCCCTTCATGCCATGCTCTATCAAGTTTGACTTAAGCTGTTGTAGGCGAGTCGCGACCTGTCGTTCTTTGCCAGATTTCTTTCCAATCCCTACCTCAGCCATCACAAGTCCTTGATACAAGTTAGTCAGCGATGTCTGGAATACACCCGTCGAAAGCTCTAAAATCCCTAACGTGAATTGTCCCTCTACATTGCCGACATGGCAAGGTGCCATAAAATACGTTTCGTAGGGCCCGGGAAGAAACTTCTTATCTTTGATATCAACATTTAATGCTTTAAATGCCGGACTGATAACTTCAGTCAATATTTTCTCAGACTGATCCTTTGTCAACCCGAGAGCTTTTTGCTCTTCTGGCAAAAGTAGCGGAAGAATTCCATTCCCCCTATTGCTGCTTAGCGCGTCAAAAATACTAGTCGCTGCCGCAGTTGAAGTCACAGGAGGTCGGCTTAGGAGCCATGCTGAGATGACAAACGGTGTCACCAATAAAATGGTGACACCTGTTTTCTTACTGATTTTCATTATTCGCCTGGTGGCGGCACTTCAGTCGGTGGAATTGGATTGCAGTGCTTTCCGTTGGGAACGTTAAGTGGATTTGAACAAAAGAGGAGCATGCTACATTCACGCCAAGTCTTCAATACGCCATTATCCCAGTAAGTCTTGTAAGCGCAACATCCGGTCGCAAATGGTGAACAGGAATTACTGCAGCCATAACCTACAACGACGGTGGGAGCTGTTCCACCATCGATGGGGCAGGTAGGTGTCGGATCACCTTCATTATACGGCCCTGGTGAATCAGCGTAGGCTACGCCAATGGCTAATCCCGTTACAACAGCAAGCAGAATGTTGCGAAGTGTTTTTGTTTTCATGATTAATTTTTATAGAAGTCTGGGATCCACCATACTTGACTGTACGGAGACCCCTCGTTTTCACGGGTTACGATATTTCCCGCAAGCGTAATCCCGTGCATTCGCTTGCGAGCATGATCAACTGTTGAAATCCACCACCCAGTTCTGCTGTCCTTGCCGGGTTCAAACGCATCGAAATACAGAATGCATGCGTCCCCCCTGGACTTTGTACACTGCGCCCATGTGACAGGTAATCGGTCGAGTTCTGATGGGATCGCGAATGTGTTGTAGTCTCTTTCCTTTGAACTTCCAAATGGAGATTTCATTTCCGCGTACCAAGGCTGAAGGTAATTGTTTGTCTGCGGGAAAGGGTGAACTGTCCCATCCCATAATGGCAATCCCATTTCCTCAGGCGTTCCAGAAAGATTTCCAGAGTTGTCAGTCTGGTATATGACAGCGGCCATTTGTAAAGATTTAAGATTCTGTAGTGTCGTAGACACCTTTGCAGATTTTTTAACACTCGCAAATACAGGAAATGCGATTCCAGCTGTGATCGCAATGATCGCGATTACGACAAGCAACTCCACCATTGTAAAGGCGCGTACCTTTTCAGAATTCATAGCTCCTCTCTTTGCAAAAACCCTGCAATGGACTCATTTAGCCGTTGGAAGCTCACCAAGTTTTTTTTGTTGAATCGATATATTCTGGGAAGTTTGAAGGCGTTGAGGCCACGCTGTATTGAACCATCACTATCAATTTGCAGTCTATGGGTACCGACAAAAGTGGGCATATCCTCAGAAGTTCGCTTCACAAAAATTGCGTCCTTAAGAGAATCAGGCAATGGGTCTGGAACCGGATCACCCGAAGTGCAGCCTGAGCATTCCGGAAGGTAAATGACGAACTCAGAAGCGTTATTGAAATTTGTGCGCAACAACTCTGGCGCAATTTCAGGCGTTTTTGGATCATCTCTTGTGGCGATTGCAAGAAGGTCCTCATCAGTGAGCGGAGCTTGCTGAGAATATCGAGAGATGGCCACGCCAATCAGAACCAGGATTCCGATTACCCCTATTCCGATATCCAATTTCCGCATTAGAACAACCGTACCACGTAATTCTTGCTTTGATCGTCCAATATTCCATATTGTCTCCTCGTAACAGTTTTGACTAAGTTTTGTGCCTTGCCGTAAGGTACGGACTAAACTTTCAATTCTCCGCTTTATTAGAAAGACCTCTTCAAAGGCTGCGTTCGTGGCGATCAGAGGCCCCCTAGACAGCACTTTGCAGAGCTTGGATTGCACCGACGCGTCATCATAAGTCAGAATCCCGTCAGCCGGCATAGACATCGGGATTCAAGTCCTGGAGCTAGCCCTGCCAAGTTGGTCAATTCCTATTTCTCCAATGTCGAAATCGCTCGAATGAACTGACGATGGATTTCCAAGATAGCTTTTTTGGACCTGAAGTTCTTTGTTAGGTTCAAATTGATCTTCTTAAAGTGATAATGTATGTTCCTAAGTGTTGCGCGTTACCACATTTCTACCAATATTTTTCCAAGATAATCTCTTTCGATGGAACGACCCGAAGTTAAATCCTGGAGACTGGAGAAAAATTGCCTGAACCATTTCCGGCGTAAGCACAATATGTCATGAAGGAAACCTGGAGGTCGTTTACTGAGACAACAAAGGCGTGGAAATTAACGAAGATGTCAAGTGGACGGACGAAAGATTGCAATTTCGGGTCCCAGTGGTGGCTACGCGAAAAACTATCCTCGCTTGGCTTCACATGCTGCCATTTTCCGTCGCAGACAATTCCCGAGATAAGAGTGCGGGGCGCATTTTTTCCACAACCGATCTCAAGGCATCTACTTTTCGATAAGGCAATAGCTTGTGCTTCTGCCACCTGCTTCGTCTTTGATGAGAATGCCACGATCAACTAATTCAGTAATATCTCGGAGTGCGGTGTCCTGAGAGCACTTTGCGATTGACGCCCATTTCGTTGAGGTCAATTTGCCTTCGAATCCATTGATCAAACGGTTGATCATGATCTTTTGCCTCGGGTTGAGAAATTCACCGGCTAACTCGTCCCAAAACCGAGCCTTCCTTAGGACCGCTTCTAGCGTCTCCTCAGCACCTACAATGGCTCGATCGAGGCAGCCAAGGAACCATTCTAGCCAACCAGTGACGTCGAGGGTGCGTTTTTGAGATATTTCAAGAACGTTGTAGTATTCGTCTCGATCCTTTTGGATTTGGGCTGACATGCTGTAGAACCGTTGAGAACTGCCTTCTGAGCGTGCCAACATCATATCGCCTATTGCTCGTGCAATCCGACCGTTTCCATCATCGAACGGGTGAATGGTTACAAACCAAAAGTGCGCAACCCCTGCCTTGAGAACCAAGTCGAACGCATCTTTCGATTCAAACCAGTCTAAGAACTTCTGGATTTCGACGTTTAGTCTGCTCGCTGCTGGTGCTTCGAAATGGACTTTAGGATTGTTCATTGCTCCCGAGACCACCTGCATCGGTCCTAAGGCATCATCTCGCCATGCGCCAACAGCGATTTTTGACCTTTCACTTCTTCCATATGGAAATAATGCCGAATGCCAACCAAATAGCCTTTCCTCGTTAAGAACTTCACCGTATTTCTGAGTGGCGTCAAGCATCATTTCGACAACACCGTCAACGTTACGATCTACCGGAGCAAGGGCTCCAATATCTACTCCAAGGCGACGGGCAACTGAAGACCGAACTTGCTCCTTGTCGAGAAACTCGCCCTCTATTTCGCTCGATTTAAGGACATCCTCGGTTAGGGTTTCCAAGACAGCTTCGCGCCTTAGGTTAAACCCTAGTGACTCCATTCGCCCGATTAGTCTCCCTTGGCGATGTCTGACTGCGCCAAGATGTTCGGAAAGCTTCTCCTGATTCCAAGTCAGTGATGGCCAGTCAGCTAGTTCGTGAATGTAAGTTGCCATATATTCTCCGCAATTTATGCGTAGATTATATCGTCTATTCTACGCATAAATTGCGGAGAATATTCCAATTAATCTCCGCAAAGCAGAAAAATTGGCGGGAATGTGTAGGAATCGAACCCACCCGACGCCCAAAGACGCCACTACGGTTTTGAAGACCGCGGAGCACACCAGCACTCATTCACTCCCACATCATTATAGTTAATATTTGACCGTGCCAGGGTCCTATAATACAAACATGATTAGTTTGCTCGCAGGTGGTTTCTTACTTTCGGTTCTCCCTAGGTTGGATGAAACCCTTGGCGACTATCATGGCTTTGTGTCTCACCAGATTAAGGTTGACGGATGCGACTGCATTGTTGTTGAACCTAAAGTTGCGGATGGCAAGAAGCGTTGGATTTGGAGGTTGGAGTTCTTTGATCATCGTCCCGAAGCAGATCTCGCTCTGCTTAAGAGCGGATATCACGTCGCAACTATGAATGTTGGGAACACATTTGGGTCGCCGACGGCGATTGCTCACTTGGACAAATTCTATGTCGAGGTGGTAAAGCGGTTTCAGTTGAATCGCAAGGTAGTCCTCGAAGGATTTAGTCGTGGAGGGCTGTATGCCTACAACTTTGCGGCGAAGTATCCGGGACGAGTCGCGGCGATTTATGGCGACGCTCCGGTTTGCGACTTTAAGAGTTGGCCCGGTGGCAAAGGGAAAGGTCCAGGTAGTAAGTCTGACTGGGAGAGCCTGATCACGTGTTACCAGTTTATGGACGAGAACGAAGCGATGGAATACAAACTGAATCCGGTCGATAATTTAAAAGTCTTGGCAAAGGCTAAAATTCCGATTTTGCATGTAATTGGCAGTGCCGATGAGGTTGTGCCGGTCGCGGAGAATTCTGATTTGGTTGAGGCGAGATACAAGGCGCTCGGGGGATTGATTGAAGTGATTAGAAAGCCAGGTGGGCTCCATCATCCGCATAGCCTGGACGATCCAACCCCAATTGTTGAGTTCCTTTTGAAGCATTCCTTAGCACGTTAACACTCGTTTTTGAAAAGCATCGAAAGGTGATCTCGATCTCCAGTTCGTTTGACAAGCCCAAAGTTTTCGTAGAGGGTTTGTGCGGCTTCGTTATCTGGTCCGACTTCGACATGGAGAGCCTTCAGTCCTCGGTCATCACATTCAATTAGCAGGGATTGGAGAAGTTGGCTGGCAAAACCTTTTCGCCTGGCTTCTGGTCGAATATAGAGGTCATCAATGGAACCGTCTAAGCCGCCAAACTCCATCGCAAACCGGATGGTGAGAATCACATAACCAGCGATTTTGGAGTCGTCGAATACTAGCCAAATTGCTCCATAGTGGGGCTGACTAATGAGGGCTTGAAATGCGTCGGCAGCCTCGACATGATCAAGAGAATAGTCGCTATCGACGTAAAATTCCTCCATCATGTCAACAAGAAGCGAAATGTCGTCGAGTGTGGCTTCGCGCAGCATGAGGTAATCATAGCTCAGAGATCGGAGATCAAATGGAGAGCATAATTCTTACCAGAGATATGGAATTCACGATTCGGCCTTGGTCTGGAACTGACTCCGTGGAGGAAATCACGGAGATGCTTCATCTTGCTTACGGGGAATTAGCAAGACAGGGGATGAATTATAATGCGAGTCATCAGCCACCTGCACAGACGCTAGAACGTTTGCAAGCGGGAGATTCATTTGTAGCCGTTGAGAGCGATTCGGGTGTTATTGTAGGCACGATCACGCTGTACCACGTCAAGTCAACTAACCATCATCAATACTATCGCCGTCCGGGGTTGGTGTATTTTGGTCAGTTTGGAGTGCGTCCAGACTATCAAGGTTTTGGAATTGCGAAGAGACTGTATCAGACCGTTGAAGACCATGCGCGAGCAACAGGTGCTACCGAAATTGCGCTTGATACGGCAGAAACGGCTCACGATCTTATTGCCATGTATCGACGATGGGGATTTGAGATTGTGGACACTGCCGACTGGGACTCAACAAACTACATCAGCGTGATTATGTCGAAGCCCCTTATCTAAAATTTTGGCGGTAAGATCGGGGTATGTTTTCAATCATTCCGCTTGTCGCGATGTCTCTCAATCTCATGCCAAAACCGCTTGATCTTCCCCCGATGTTGACAGGAGTTAAAAAGATCGTCATGATGGGCGATAGCATCACAGAAGGCGGGCGTTCCTCCCACGGGTTTATTACCCTCATAGATCAAACGCTGAAGGCGGCTTTTCCTAGTAATCCTATCGAACTTGTCAATGTTGGCATCGGTGGTCAGAAGGCACCGGATATGCATGCGCGGTTCAAGCGAGACGTTTTGGACAAACACCCCGACATAGTAATGATCAGCGTTGGCGTGAACGATGTTTGGCACGACTTTCGGACTCCCGATTGGAGCGGGCGAGATGCGACTGGTCACAGTGGACGGGGAGTTAAGCTTGATGTTCACCTGAGGGAACTCGGAGCAATGGTTACGGAGGCGAAAGCGGCTGGAATCAGAGTCGTCATGCTGTCTCCTTCGGTTGTTTACGAAGACTTGAATTGCGAAGAAAACAAGCGAATGAACTTGTATGTCGAAGCGCAAAAGAAATTAGCCCAAAAGGAGCAAGTTCCGTTCGTAAACTTGTTCAAATCGTTCAAGTCCGTTATTAGTGCTTTTCAGAAGGAGTCCGGTCGAACGCAGTTGTTGCTGACCACGGATGGCGTCCATTTGAATGATCAAGGAAACACGCTCTTCGCGAGCAATATCCTGAAAACCCTCGGAGTCCCTTTGCCAGAGAAGATCAGTCCTCATTAGGCGTCATTGATCTGATTTGTGAGTTGAAATTTGGGTTTTAATTTCTATAGTTCTACATCTATAGAACTATAGGCGTATAATACTATTGTGAGTGCAGAATCGATCGTATTGATGATGAAGGCATTGGCAGACCCGACGCGTCTGCGAATCTACAATTTCCTTCGCGAGAGTTGTTGTGGAATCAAGATTAAGGACGAAGAAGACGTTCTGAGTCCGTCGGGGCCAACGGTTGGCGAAGTTTGTTGTTGCGTTATGGGAGTGGAAAAGATTCCTTCATCGCTAAGTTTTCACTTGAAGGAGTTGCGTAATGCAGGTCTGATCAAGATGGAAAAGCGCGGCAAAAACGTGCTCTGCTCAGTGAATCGCGAAACTCAGTCAGAGCTATCCAAATACTTCTCGTCTCACGAAATATGTTGCGCTCGGGAGGAACCAAATGGACAACTGTTGCGAAAATTGTAAATGCGAGACATGTACGTTTCTTGCTGCTGTTGCGGTAAGTAGACCAAACACTATCCCGGCGAAAGACGTCTAGCCGGGACAATGGCTTAGATTGGATCAGAATGACAGGTTCCAACGCCACGTGCCTTGGCGCGAAAGAGGGCTTCTTCAACCTGCTCAATGAATTCGTTGGTTAAAGCACCATGCTTGTATTCTGCAATGCCAGCACACGCGTTTAATGCAATCCTTGCATCCATGGTTTGAATTGCTTTTAGCGCTCGAGATGAAAATTGAACCGCATCGTGAAGCATCGTGTGGGGCAAGATAATCGCGATTTTGTCTTCACTATAACGAGCAATAAAGTCGGAGATTCTGCCTACATCGCCAGTGACTTTGCCAATATTGCGAAGCATGGCATTGACATTATCCTCATTAAGTCCCTCTTTGATGGAATTGAATTGATCAATCTCGATGAAGGCGACGGACAAAGGAATTTGCTTCCTGGAAGCCAATGCGACTTCCGAATACAGTCGTTCAAGAAAGCAACGACGGTTCTTGAGACCAGTTGCTGAATCAGTATCTGCTGCATCTCTCAATTCTTGATTTGCGAGCTCAAGACCTCGTCGTCTTGCTTCAATTTGAGCTTGGGTGGTTTGGAGTGACTTTAGCTCGTCGCGAAGTCTCACCTCTTCAAACTTGAGTGCTGATACATCGGAGAGACAGGTGACTACTGATACTGGTGAATCTTGCAAGCCATCAAAAATGGGGGTCGAATTCACTTTTAGCCAAACTCTTGACCCATCCAGTCTCGAGATATTCATTAATACATTTTTTTGGTGAACTCCGGTCTTCAGCGCTAGATCTGGGGGAAATTGTTCTGGGGAGAACACAGATCCATCTTCTTTCAATGCATTCAATTTTAGGTTATCAAGCAGACTGCCTTCCAACTGACACATTGTTATGCCGAGGCACTGAGCTGACGCCTCATTACATAAGACGACTCGGCCCTCGATATCTTGGTAGATAACGCCATCACCAATTAGTTCGAAGGCGGTTTCGAATCGCTTTTCGCTTGCCTGGACAAGTTTGTCAACACCGGCTTCTTCCCCACTGAGTTCCCAAATATCGGGAACAACATAGCTATCATTTTCAGACACATGTTAAGAATCGGAGTACTCGTTGAAAGTACTTATGGTGTCAATACCCTTTGTAACCTATTAAAGTTACTCCCTAGCCTACACTGGATTTGGCAAGGACTGGAGCACTGGCGATTGCTTGTTGGAGGTCTTCGATGAGGTCTCGAACATCTTCAATGCCAATACTCAAGCGAAGCATGGTTGGCGGAATTCCTCGTTCGACCCTTTGTTCCTCGGTCATTGTTGCGTGTGACATTAGCGGCGGATAGGCAATGAGGCTTTCTACCCCGCCGAGAGACTCGGCTAGCAAAAAGACTTCAACGTTTTCGGCAACCCATCTAGCTTCAGCCACGGTTGCAAACTCGATCGATACCATGCCGCCAAAATCAGACATTTGCTTTTTGGCAACTTCGTGATCAGGATGTGACTCCAATCCAGGGTAATGAACCTTCGTAACTCTTGGATGGGCCTCGAGAAATTGGGCAATTTCCATTGCGTTCTTACAATGTCGCTCCATTCGGCAAGAAAGTGACCGAACTCCTCGTAAGGAGAGCCAGTTGTCAAATGGCGAAGGGTTGGAACCGAACGCCTTGTTCCATTCATAAATGAAGTAGGCAAGCTCTTCATTGTTCGTGATGGTTGCGCCACCAACAACATCAGAGTGACCCGAAATGTACTTTGTTGTTGAATGAAGCACGATATCGACTCCGAGATCCAACGGTGTTTGGAGAGCTGGCGAAGCAAATGTATTGTCAAAGATTACGGTCAATCCATATTCATGGGCAATGTCACATACTTTTTGAATATCTGGCACCCTCATCGTAGGGTTTGTCGGTCCCTCGAAAATGAGCAACTTGCTGGTTGGTTGAATTACCGACCGGATGCTTTCGGGATTTTGAGCATCAAAACCGGAATAGGTGACTCCATTTCTAGGCAGATACTTTTCGGCGAGTCGGAAAGTACCGCCGTATATGTCATTTGCCATGATGAGATGTTCGCCTTGCTGAAGCATGGCGAATGTTGCGGCAACTGCCGCCATTCCGGAGCTAAATGCCGTGCAATGAGTCCCATTTTCAAGAGCGGCAATGACCTTCTCAAGCATTTCGCGAGTTGGGTTTTGGCATCGGGAATAATCAATTGGCGGAATGTGATCAAGGTCTTCCCAGGCAAACGTGGAAGATTGATAGATCGGCGGGACGACTGCCCGAAACTTTGGATCCGGATCTTGACCCACGCGAAGTGCCTTAGTTGCGAAATGCATACCAAAAATTATGCGCGCTTTTATGGGTTAATCCAAACTCAAAATTAGAGTTAAGCTAAGGATATTAGGGAATTAAGTTCAAATTCTACTGCCCGGAATCGTCTTTCTCGCCTTGACCGAGGCTCCCGTTCCCCATATTTGAGGCCTTATCCTTTGCCATTTGCTTAGCCGCTTGGCCTACGCCCCCGCCACCATCTCCACCAACTGAATCGGTGCCCGACATTGGAGTCATTCCACCTGCGCCACCTGCCATCGGCGCAACTCCACTGGCTTTTTCATTTTGCGGTGGAGTGTTTACCGTTGCTTGCCCTTCAATATTGGCTCCATTTACATCAGGAGTTGGTTGACAGCCGACAGCACAGGGGGCAATGATCAGGGCAAGCAGGTAGGACTTCATTTTTTTACACGTTACCCAATAAATGTTAGCCAGTTATCTTTGCGGCCCATCGAACGCCGTTGTAGATTACGGTTCTCACGTCAGCATTAAAATAGGTTGGATAAGTCTCGTGACCTGGTCGGAAATAGAATACTCTTCCGATACCGTAGCCTTGATTCACGCCATTTCCAGGGCCAGATGTGAATTCTGGGTCGATTCCGTCGCCGACTGTCCATGTCATGCCGCTTGGGAACGACTCATTTCCTACCGAAAAGTGCGACTGGAAGATGTTGGTAAGAGGTGGAGGAGTATCGAATGGTGAGCCATACATCTCTTCCTCATCAATCACGAAGTTGCTTACGCCCTCAGCGATTGGATGCCACGGAGCACAAACTTGGATTGTCTCGACATCATCGGCTTCTCTCCAACCACCAAAGAGATGTCCAGTACAGTTAAGTACTGCTTTAAAGGTCTTGCTGTAATGTCCCGAGTGAAGACAAATGAATCCCATTCCTTTCTTATGGACTTGGTTCTTTACCATCTCGGCAATTTCATCCTTTACTTCGCCGTGACGAGCGTGCCCCCACCAAATGAGAACGTCGGTGTTATCGAGGACTGCTTGAGTTACGCCTTGATTTTCGTCATCAAGGCAAGCGGTTGAAACAATTAGTTCGTTCGCTGTATCTCGTTCTTGCAATCCAGCTGCAATAGCAGTTCGAAGGCTATCTGGATAAATTTCCATCGAGCGGTGTGAAGGGTTCTCGTCCCAAACGAGGACTCGGACTTTGTTGGACATCGAGATTATTGTGACTCGGTCAACACTTAAAAATCCTGAAAAGCCCACCTTCAAGGTAGGCTTGAAAGCAGAATTTGTGACGCAGATCAGCATCATTGTCGGGACGAAGGGGAGGGGAAGCAACATGGTTGCTCTTGCCCAGCATATTTCAGCCGCTCCGGGATTTGTCGTTCACAAAGTTATCGGTTCAAAAGCTGATGCTCCGGCGATTCACGCCGCTCGTGAACTAGGTTTGAAGACTACTGTTGTTGAATTTGGCGATAACTTTGAACAGGATCTGGCAAATGCACTTGAGGGTTCAGATTGGATTTGCTTGGCGGGCTTTTTAAGACTCTTACCGGAATCCATCGTTAACAAATGGGATCATCGAATCTTAAATATTCACCCTGCGCTTTTGCCTAAATTTGGAGGAAAGGGGATGTACGGAATTCATGTTCATGAAGCCGTAATCGCCGCTGGAGAGTCAGAATCTGGATGCACGGTCCACTACGTCACCAAAAATTACGACGAAGGAGATGTTATTAGGCAGGATCGATGTCCCGTTTTGCCAGAAGACTCTCCTGAGGCTCTGGCGACACGTGTTCTTGCCTTGGAGCACCGTACATATTTTGCTGCCCTAAAGGAGGTCGCCCATGGCTCGAGATATTGAATTACCAAAAGCACCGCCACAGATAATGATCTCGCTTTTACGGTGGTTTATTGGCTTTCCGCTGTTCACCATTCTTGGTCCTATTCGTATTCGCAATAAGCGAAACATCCCTCAAACTGGTGGCTTAATCGTTCTTTGTAATCACATATCAGACTGTGATCCAATCGTCTCTCAGCTTGCTTCGCCACGCCAAATGCAGTTCATGAGTAAAAGCGAATTGTGGGAAATCAAGTGGCTGGGGAAGTTTATGAAGTGGTGGGGCAACTTCTCGGTGAGGAGAGGAGAACCAGATAGGCAATCGTTACGAATAGCCGCCGAGTTAGCGAAAGCCGGTGCAGTTGTTTGCATTTATCCAGAAGGAAAGATTTCCGAGGATGGGCGACTTGGTCCATTGATGCCCGGTTCGGCATTGATTGTTCGTATGGCAGGGGTTCCCGTTATCTGCTGCGGAATGCAGGGCAACGATAAAGTAATGCCATACGCCAACTTAGTTCCGCGGCCAGCGTTTGGGTGGATCACATCCACTTGGGGTGAGGCGCGAACTTTTGACAAGGATGCGACGAACGAAGAGATTATTGTTTGGGCTGAATCCGAGCTGCGTCGGCTTATTCCAGATCCAACTTAACTCAGCAGTCAACGGTCCGCAGTCGGTAGCGTTCAAGCGAAAACAAATCAGCCCCAATCCTTGAAAGATTGAGGCTGATTGCTTGTGGCCGAAAGGCAATCTGCATTTAGTAGAGATTGCTCTTCGGATTTCGATTTTGCTCGTTAGCAAACTTTGGATCGAGGTGCTCTTGGTCCTTGGAACCAATGACTCTCGGCAGCGCCGTTTCCGTTTGCCCGGGAATCCATCCGTTCACAACTTCATGCGATCGAGTTCCATAGTCACAGAATACAGAGAACAAGACGGGCAAGAAGAAAAAGCCCATCAGAGCCCACACCTTTGCTGTACTCGAAGCCCATTTGAGGTGCATGAAGAACATCACGACGATGAACGCCTTAAACGCCGCAATTCCAACAGCTACAAGGTTATTGATGTAGTAACCCAATTGGTGGTTGCGCCCCCCGGTAACTATGTCTCCGAAGTCTACTTGGGCAGCCAGAATGGTTAGTCCCATGAAGACAGCAAGAATAACGGCGGTCTTAATGTACATACTTGTCGGCTGAACATGATGTCCATGATCTTCAGCCGCGTGAAGTGGTGATTTAGCCATGAATTAGTGACCTCCAATAACCGAGTAAGGCTTTGGCATGAGATAGAACAGTGGGTAGAGGAATATCCAGACGATGTCGACGAAGTGCCAATAAAGTCCAATTAACTCGGTCGGAATGTAGTCTTCGGTAACTACTTTCTTTCTTTGCCACCAGAACTTGATCAGCATGCTGATAAGGATCATTCCAACAACGACGTGGACGCCATGAAGGCCAGTCATTCCAAAGTAGAGGCCGTAGAATAGTTGAGCGTGATCGAGGTTCGCCCCGTGCAGAACCGTAGGATCCAAGGTGAAATTTGGTCCAGGATAGAGCCGATCCGCGATCTTACTAGAATACTCAAAGTACTTGATGATCATGAATAGGGCTCCACAACCAACGACCATTGAAAGAAGGCCGATGACTTTCATCCGCTCTTTGAGCTGAGCTGATCGGACTGCTAGAGCCATAAGCATTGAACTTACCAAGAGGTTAAGTGTATTAATACCACCCATTTGCCAACTGAGGTGCTCGTGGGCTTTCCACCAGTCACCTTGGTAGTTCATTCGATACAGGGTATAGATGAGGAACAGGCCACCGAAGAACATAATCTCGGTAACCATGAATGCCCACATTCCTATAACGTAGGTATCGTTTTGTTGGTCAATATCTTCGTATTGAAACTTGACCGGGCTATCTGCGTGTCCGTGTGCCGCCATTACTTAGTGCCCTCTCGCTCCTAATTCTCGTGATGCTTCGTGTTCGGCTACTGGGTCGTAGTCGTAGACGTCATCCGTGACGATTGGTGAATAGTAGAAGTTCTCGGTTGGCGGTGGCGATGTCGTTTGCCATTCCAAACCGTGAGCGCCCCATGGATTATCGCCTGATTTTTCGCCGGTAAATAGCGACTTGATCAGATAGATAACCGGTACCACAAAGCCAACTCCAAGGACGGTTGCTCCCATCGTGGAGAGGATGTTGTAGATTTGATATTCTGGAGCAAAGTAATAATAGTGGTAACGACGTGGCATTCCCATCCATCCCGAGATGAATTGAGGGAAGAACGTTAGATTGAATCCAAGGAAGACCACAACTGCATTCCACTTGGCGATGTTATCGTTAAACAATCTTCCGGTCATCTTTGGCCACCAGAAGTGGAGACCAGCCATGAAGCCCATAACCGTTCCACCAACCATGACGTAATGGAAGTGAGCCACGATGAAGTAGGTTGCAGTGAGGTGAACGTCTAATCCCATAGCGGCGAGGAACAGTCCAGTCAGACCACCAATGAGGAACAATCCCATGAAGCCGATCGCGTAGATCATCGGTGAGTTCAAATGGATATTTCCTTTTGCCATTGTTGCCGTCCAGTTGAAAATCTTAATGGCAGATGGAACTGCGAGCAAGAATGTAATCAATGAGAACGCGACGCCCTGGTACATCGATTGGCTAGAGACAAACATGTGGTGTCCCCAAACCAAGAAGCCTAGGAACGCAATTGCAAGGGATGAAAATGCGACGAAGTGGTATCCAAATACTCGCTTTCGAGAGAAAGCCGAGATAACTTCGGAGATAACACCAAAGCTCGGAAGAACCATGATGTAAACCGCAGGGTGGCTATAGAACCAGAACATGTGCTGGAACAAAATCGGGTCACCACCAAGTTCTGGGCTGAAGATCGGAAGTTGGAAGGTTCGCTCGAAGATGACACAAAGAAGCGTAATTGCGACAACTGGGGTACCGAGCATCATAATGATTCCGGTTGCATAGTTGGCCCAGACAAAGAGTGGAAGCCTGAACCAAGTCATACCTGGAGCTCTCATTCGGTGAACCGTAGCAATGAAGTTTACACCCGTCGTAATCGAACTAAAGCCTCCTAGAAAGACGCCCACTAGACATAACGAAACATTACTGTTCGAGTACAGACTCGAATATGGTGTATAGAACGTCCAACCGGCATCGACACCGCCAGAAACTACGGAAATAAGAATCAGTGTTCCTGCTGCTGTGTACAGGTACCAGCTAAGAAGGTTAATACGAGGAAACGCAAGGTCTCTCGCACCGATCATCAGGGGAACAAGGAAGTTCCCAAGCACTGCCGGAACAGCAACCAAAAGGAACAAGAAGACCATGATTGCGCCGTGCGCAGTGAAGACTCGGTTATAAGTATCGGACTCCAGGAAGTTTCCGGCTGGCGAGGTTAACTCCCATCGGATCATTCCGGCAAATGCACCACCGAGCATGAAGAAGAAGCTAACCGAAATTAGATACAAAATTGCGATTCGCTTGTGATCTTCGGTCAAAAGCCAAGATCTTAGCGAATGCCCGTTGGTAAGGTAGTTCAGTTTTGGTGGATGCGCAGCGTCATCTGTACTAATTGGGGTTTTTACCGTAGTGCTCATCTTTTTTGATCTCCTTTTTCTGCAGCCATTGCTCCGACCGAAAGGTCATTGCCTCGCGAGGTTGCGGTTGCGTCTGCTCTTTCGGAAGTGAACTCCAGAGCATTTGAATTTAGACCGGCTTTTCCGTTCACTTGGGCTTCAGTGCCGGGAACTCCAGCGGCCATGTTTTTGGCGGGAAGTGAAGGTAGTGCTCCAGCCTTGATGTACGCCATCAATGCCATAACTTCCTCTTCTGATAACTGCTTATCGTACACAGGCATTGTGTTCGAATAGCCCTTCAACATCTTTTCTCCTGGTCGAAGAATCGATTCACGAATATAGGACTCATCGGCTATGTATCTTTGGCCGTTATCGGCCTCTCTGGTTTTGCCATATAACCCCATCAGCGATGGTGATCTTGGTGGCAAATCCACTGGTCCATGACAATTTCCGCAGCCAATCTTGTTGAATAGCTTTTCTCCAGCTTGAGTCGGGGAAAGATTTTGTCTCATTTCGCCGTTGTTGGATAACCATTCAGCGTAATCTCTTTTGCTCATAACGATGACCGAGCCACCCATTTCTGAGTGCTGAGTACCACAGTACATGTTACAGAACAGGTGGTACTTGCCAACAACCGTTGGTCGGAACCACATCTGGGTATATCGACCCGGAACAACCATGAACTGAACTCGGAAAGCCGGGATATAAAACGCATGGATGACGTCTTGGGCAATCATCGTAAGCTTAATGTCAGTGTCAACTGGCACGTGAAGCGTGTTGTTCTCTCGAACTCCATTTGGATGTTGAATATGCCACATCCATTGTTTGCCTACGACATAAATTTCCTTTGCCCCTTTGGGTGGGATTCTAACATCGGCATAGACTTTTGCACCCCAAATAAAGAACCCGATCGCAAGAACGGTTGGAACTCCAATCCAAATGAGCTCCAACTTCATATTCTCATAAACGGGACTACTTCGGTCTGCCGAGGACCCGGCTCGATATTTTATCGCGTAGAAAATTACATAGGCAAACGTAATGACCGCAAAGACTACTGACATTCCCAAAATGGAATAGAACAATAAGTCCATTTCCCCAGCAAAGTTCGATGCTGCAGGCGGTGAGAAAGGATAGTTAGCTAAGTTCATGACTGCTTTGATTCTCCGGTGGAGTCACGTGGACTCGAAGAAAGTGTGTTGCTAGGAAAGTGCTTATTCCATCGCCAAATGAGGAGCGAAACGCAGGCCAAAGTAGCCAACGCAGAAATATTGAGAATTTGGACGATTGAACGAGTCCTTGGATTAGAAGCTTCCATTTTGAAGCATCCAAGTAGGAATACATCGCCGACTGGTTGAACTGCTCCCTTCAGGGCTTGTCGGACATTATTTCGAATGGTTTTAGTTGCAAAGTTTGCTCCCGTGTTATAGGCGACAATCTTTCCTGACGTAGCAATATATGCGGCGGCGGCAGGATGGTTAACCCAATCTTTTGCTTCGTCATATTGGTAGTAGAAGCCCATGACGTCGGTTAGCTTCCGAGCTTCGGCTGGTGCCGCAACCGTATAGTGGACTCCACGGTCCAGATACATATTTAATTGCTCTTGCATTTCGGGAGTTTGCTTCGTCCAAGCATCTCGAAATTCGGATACTAATTTTGCTTTTTGCGCTCGAGCGAGTTCAACCGTTTCCTTTGGATGGACGCTCATCACAACCAAGTCAAAGTCTCGACCTGGAATCACGGAATCAACCGATCTCTTTTGACTGAGAGCAGTCTCAACCATCAGAGTCTTCATGAGTGATTCGGTTTCAGACAAACAAACGCCATTACACTTGTAAAAGATTGGAAGGAACAAGACGGGCCTGCCACTGCGAAAATATTCGCCAAAGAGGTGCTCTTTTCCGTCTGTTTCAGTCAACTTTGCGTCGACCGGCATCTGGGAGCCAATTTGCGGCTTGAAGTCAAAAGACTTGGATAAGACACCGTTGCTCTTGATCGGTCGGATAAGCACAAGCGCCCCAATAACTATTGCTAGTATTGAGATTGGAATCCAGATTGGGCTGCTCTTCTTTTGCATGATCATTATGGATTTGGTTTGCTCGTTCCTGGTCCGACACCGTTTTGGGGAATTGTATTTCCTTTGGTCATTGCCGGAACCTGCGTCCCTGTTGAAACTCCGTTTTGAAGAACCATTTTCATGGCCTTACTGATTGGCACACGAACGACGCCATTGTTTTGGTCAACCCAACCAAAGGAACTCATCGTTTCGTCTTCATGCATTCTCAATTGCTTAATATCAACTTTTGTTGAAAAGTTGTCTTGCAATAGCGGATATCCAGCGGGAATACGGTTGCTACTCTTCGGTGCCATTTCCCTAGTTGTTCCTAACATTGACGGCAGCGTTTTTCCGGGTGTTGATAGCCAGTTATAGACTGGAATTGAGACCAAGAAGCAAACGATACAACTACCTGTGATCCAAGTCGTCCACGACTTGAGCATCGGGACTTTAATGTCCCGACGGTCATATTTCATTGCTTTTAGGACTTCTGGATCTTCTGGTTGAAACTCAGTGTGCATTTGCTTTTGCCTCCTTCAATCGATTGTCATATAGTGGTAACAGCGGATGATTCTGCATCTTGGAAAGCGTAAAGGCAAACCAAACACATCCCAAGAGAAGGACACCAGCAATATCTCCGATTGTTGGGATTGCGGTGTTCCACTCTCGATGCCAAATGGATGCGGCAATAATCCAGAACACGTCAACAAATCTGAAGACAAAGATAAACAGGGCAATCTTCTGCAATCTCTTGTAATACATTTTGATTCGCGGCGACAAGAGTGTCACGAACGGAATCAAGAAGCAGCCGAGAATTGTTGATGCGCCAATGTAGTTCCAACCTAGCTTTGCGTCAACTCCCCGGTGGGCGTAGAAGATCGCGGTATCCGGAAGGTTACCGTTCCACAGAATGATTAACTGAGAAACTGAGGTGTAACCCCACAACATGGTGCAAAGGAACATCATGTTTCCTAGATCCTTCGAAAGTGTTGGTGACATCGAAGCCTTGTACGGATTCTTATCGCCAGCACTTGTAACCAACAAAATGCCGATCGTCAAAGCGGTTTGGCAACCACCGACAATAAGCCAAAGTGGATACATTGTGCTGTACCAGTTTGGAGTCAAAGACATTCCGACGTCAGTTAACAAAAACGTTGTGAGGATCGCAAATAACACGATGCAAGGACTTGCAACATTGGTTCGAAGCTGAGCTTCGTTTTCATTCATGCTCTTGTCTTGTCGTGTCGATGACTTTTGGAGGTACCACGAGATAAACCCGAGCAGACCAAAAATCACAACAAACCGTATGTCAAAAAAGCCCTGGTTCAGATACGCCTGCTTGAATTTCACAACATAGTTGTGTGCTTCGGGTTCGATCCACTGATAGACTTTGCCCATGTGGACTCGAACGGGGGCATAAAAGAACGCCAGCGCACCAAACATCCACGGGCTTGATCCAGCTTCAAATACTCGTAATACGGGTAGAGTCCACATGCTTCGAAGGGAATGATGGATCAGCGTGAGCGCCATGCAACCCAAGGTTGCCATCAGCCAGAAAATCCAACCATACATCCAGCTATTGAGCATATGCAGGTGAGCATTGCCGCTACCAAACATTAAGAACGCCCAGTAACCGACCGCTCCGAGAGACAGAAACGTAAAGACAGGCTTAAGCTTCATAAAGCCTGGAACACTGCTTTGGTCTTCCATAACAGATCCACTATCCATTGTTGCTTCACTCATTAGTGACCTCCTCCTTCTGCAGCTTCTTTCTTAGGTGCAATTTTCTCATCCAGTTTTACTTTTTCTTCAGCGGTCAAGTCGTTTACCGAGCTATGTTGGCTCGATTGAAGAACCCGGATGTAAGCAACGATTGCCCATCGATCTTGTGGTTCAATTCTCGACGCATAACTGTACATTGCTCCGTAGCCGTTGGTGATTACGTCATAGAAGTGACCAACGGGCATCTTACGAAGTCTTTCAGTTTGATAGTTGCCAACTGGACGCTTAAGTTGAAATCCGCGTTGAGCGATCATTCCCTTTCCGTCTCCAAGTCGACCATGACATGGCGAGCAAAAAATATCGAATCGATCTCGACCACGCTTTAGTAGATCTTCTGTTAGCGACATCGGTAGTTTGTCTACCCACTTACCGTTTTCGATGCCGGTGAAGTAGACGCCATCTTCTCGCAAGTGACCCCGAGGAATTGTGCCAGGAACTAAGGGCCTGGAACCTTGGCCGTCAGCAAAGAACTCACTTTGCGATAGGGGAGCGGCTTTTGGCTGAACCCACATATCGGTGTTGCAACCAACGATGCTGATTGCGGCGAATCCAATAACAAAATTTCTCAGAAGTCGCATTCGGAAACCTCCAGAGCACCATTACTTTTCATGACTTTTTCAATTGCTTCGCGATCATAACTCGGATCGCTTGCTTCCACCGCAAGAAAGAATCTGTCTTGCGACGCTCTTTCAAAGTTCTTTGCATTGAAGATTGGATGGTATGGCATTGGGAGCCGATTGTAAGCGAACATTCCAATTGCAGCGCTGAACGCGGCAAAGAGAATCGTACATTCGTAAGCGACCGGGATGAATGCAGGGATCGAGTTCATCGGTTTTCCACCAACATTCATTGGATAGTCAATAACCGAAGTGTAAAACTGCATCGTGTAGCCGAGGGTCACACCAATAAGACCGAAAATGAAAACGGTCCAAGGCACCTTGGTATCGCGGAATCCGATTGCATCGCTCAGTCCGTGGATTGGAAACGGAGAGTATGCATCCATTACCTTGTATCCCGCTTTTCGAGCTTCTTCGGCGGCTACCATGAGCCGTTCGGGGGTTTCGAACTCCCCAACGAGCGCATATAGTCCGGATGGATCTGAGTAATCGTGAGCCATTTATTTCATCTCCACGGGCAGTTGACCCTCTACATATTCTTTCTTGCCTTTGAACTTGTACAGCAAGTCCTTCACTTCGAAGATGTTGATCATCGGCAGGAACCGAATGAACAGAATCATCAGCATGATGAAGAAGCCAATTGTTCCAAGGAACATTCCAAAATCCCAGAAGGACGGATAGTAAGGCTTGTCGCTTGACGGCAAGTAATTGCTGGTGAGCGACATTGGAATGATAACGAACCGCTCCAACCACATTCCGATGCTAACTGAGATAGAAACGAAGATCAACCAGAAGTTACTTGTTCTCGCTTTGTTCCACCAGAAAATCTGAGGAATAATCCCGTTACACACAATCAGCGCCCAATAGAACTTTGCGTACATTCCACTAAACCGAGTTTCCGTGAGTAGCTTGAATTCGTATGGGTTGCCGCTGTACCACTGGAAGAACACTTCCAAGAAGTATCCGTAACAGACGATCAGACCGGTAGCGAGGGTGATCTTTGCCATCCAGTCAAGGTGCCGGTTGGTGATCAAGTGCTCAAGCTTGTAGTACTTTCGTAGCGGGATTGCCCAGATAATAACCATCGCGAATCCGGCAAAAACAGCACCTGCAACGAAGTATGGCGGGAAGACCGTGACGTTCCAGCCAGGGACGATTGAGATCGCAAAGTCGAAGCTAACGATACTGTGAACCGATAGAACCAGTGGGGCACTTAAGCCCGCAAGCAAGTAATACATCTGTTCATATCGATGCCAGTGTTGATTGCTGCCTCTCCAACCTAGAGAGAGTAAGGCAAAAATGAGCTTGCCGTACTTGTTGGTGGACCGATCTCGTAAGTTTGCAAAGTCAGGAATGAGTCCAACAAACCAGAAAACGAGCGAAACACTAAAGTAGGTTGAAACCGCAAATACGTCCCAAAGCAGCGGCGATCTGAACTGAGGCCACATACCCAGAATGTTCGGATATGGGAACAGCCAGAAGTCATTCCAAGGTCTACCAGTGTGCAGTAGCGGATAAATACCCGCGCACATGACCGCAAAAATGGTCATCGCTTCTGAGAACCGGTTAATTGAGTTTCTCCACTGCTGACGGAGCAGAAGAAGAATCGCGGAAATCAGCGTTCCTGCGTGACCAATACCAATCCACCAAACGAAGTTGACAATGTCAAATCCCCAGGCGGCTGGAACGTTGTTTCCCCAAATTCCAGTTCCCTGGAACAACAACCAGGCGATGCTAAACATCATCAAGCCTGAGCCCATTACGCCAACAATTAGCCACTTAAGCCAATTTGTCGTGTGTGCTTTCGGATCCAGGACAAGTCGACCGACCGATTGGTCAATCGTTGCATATGTCTGATCACCGGTAATGAACAGATCGTTGATTCTTTTATCAGCCATTAAGAATGAGCCTCCTTAGCCTTTGCTGGCGTGATTTCAGGATTTGGATTTCGAAGTTTAGCAAGATGACTTGTCCTCGGTCTCGTTTGAAGTTCTTCAAGCAACAAATAGCTTCGCGGATCTTTCCGCATCTTGTGAACCAAACTTGTCTTATTGGCGATGTTGCCAAAGACGATTGCTTCACTTGGACAGGCTTGCTGACAAGCAGTGACCACGTCGCCTTCCGCGATCTGTCGTCCACCCTTCTTCGCTTCAATTCGGGCTTCGTTGATTCGTTGGACGCAGTACGTACACTTCTCCATAACACCTCGACCCCGAACGGTTACATCGGGATTATTGAGTAGCTTGAGAAGCTGAACACCTTCAGATTTTGGCTCTTTGATAGGACCAGGGATGACTCTTGTATCCCACGGCTGTACTTTCTTCGTAAATTGCTCTTGGTTGTCGGACCAGTTTAGGTAGTTGAATCTTCGAACTTTGTACGGGCAGTTATTTGAGCAGTATCGAGTACCAACACAACGGTTGTAAACCATCTGGTTGAGACCTTCATGGCTGTGAATTGTTGCCGCTACCGGACATACCGGTTCGCAAGGTGCCTTTTCGCAATGGACGCAGGCTACTGGTTGCCAAACCACTTCAGGATTCGTATCGTCGCCGGTGTAGTATCGGTCAAGTCGGATCCAGTGCATTTCGCGACCCTTTCCAACTTGCTCTTTACCAACAACGGAGATGTTATTTTCAGCTTGACATGCAGTTACACATGCACCACAACCAGTACATGCGTTCATGTCGATGGTCATGCCCCATTGATCGCCATCCCATTCATATATTTCTTCAGGATAGAGATTGCCGTCCTTGATTTCTTCTTTTGTTGGACCTTGCCCAATCTTTAAAGCTTCGTCAATCACTTCTTGCTTCTTCTCTATCTCTCGATCCCTATCTGAATCAGTTACCTTTTCAGACTCAGCAACCGCTTCCAGGAATCCAGCCAGGGTGCCAACTCTGATAACGTCTCGCTTGTCTGGCATCTTATTGCCACCCAACGGGCTGTGTCCTTGCGTGCTGGCGAGGTGTTGCTCGGTATTGAGGCTTACGATCGATGTAATTGGTGTGAAAGCCAAATTCATGGAGGTCCGTAGCTTGTAACTGCTGAATCCTCCCCCTTGATCGCCTCCATTCTTTAGGCCAATTGTCGCCAAAGTCCCACCTTCGGTTCTGCCGTATCCGAGGTTCATAGTTACTGATCCAGGTGCTTGACCAGGTAAGACGTAGACGATTCCGTCGATTTCTCCGGCGGTGGTGGTCACCTTGACCATTTCGTCAGTCTTGACCTTTAGGGCAATCGCATCTGCCGCCGAAAGAGTCACAACGTTATCCCAAACGACTTTTGTTAGCGGTCTTGGCAGCTCTTGCAGCCATCCATTATTTGCGAATCGGCCATCGTAGACAGCAGAGTCGGGAACGAAGCTCGCTTCTAGACTCATGCTAACCGGCGCGACCAGAGGCAATGATGGCGCAAGGCTCGTCATTGCGAGAGTTGCGGAAGCAGTACTAGGAATCATTCCTGCGTGAACTGCAGTTCGCCAGTTCTTTTCAAAGTCTGCCCCACCAAGACCATTCGCTTGCCAGTGAGACCTGAGGATGTCATATCCGCCTCTACTTTCACCAACGAAGCTTGAGAAAACTTCCATCTCACTTCGGCCACCATGCAATGGAGCAATGATAGGCTGCATGATTGAAGCAGTTCCTTCGAAGGATCGGGCGTCTCCCCACACTTCGAGAGAATGCGCCATTGGCAAAGTCCAATTACAGAGCTTCGAAGTTTCGTTTTCTGCATCAGTAAGCGAAATTGACAACTTTGCTTTGTTGATGTTTTGGGCAAACTTTAAGTCGGCTGGAGCAGTGTAGACCGGATTCGAATTAGATATATAAAGAATATCAACAAGGCCCGTCGATAGCTCTTTTGTCAAATCGGAAATCGTTCCAAATCCTGCGGATACTTCTGGAGAAGCAACAAACTTGACTGTCTTACCAATATTGCCAAGGGCATTATTGATCATAAAGGCAAGCATATGAACTTCGGCAGGTTGGTGCTCACCGGCGACAACAACGCTTTCACCGATGCTTGCTTTCAGGTCCTTTGCGATGGCGCTCAGATCTTTTGTTAGCGCCCCCAATGCCTTGGTTGATTTTTCGTCAACACTTGGCGCGCTGACACCCAATGAAGCTGCAAGGGCACAAGCCGCGCTATACACTTGGCTCGGCTTCACCATATATCGGTGGTCAGCCATGGCTCCAACGAGACCGCTATTTGCTTCAATTGCGTAGAGCCGACTCATTGAGCCGGTCTTGCCCACTACCTTTCGGCTGCTGGCAAACTGGCGAGCGTAAGCCAAGGCTCCAGGGTTATCTGAGTTTGAAAGAAAGTCTCCGTCAAGGGTGACGACAACTTTGACTTTCGTGAAATCGTAGACCGGGACGCCTGCTTTACCAGTAACAGCCATCACTGCGGCGGTTACGGAACTTCGACCCGATGGCTCCCACGAATAAACCTTGGCTGCGGGAAACTTCTGCTTGAACCGACCAATGAGCTCGCCAAGGCTCGGGGAGGTTACTGCACCAAACAGAACCGCAATTCCCTTTCCACCAGTAGACGCCTTGGCGTCCATCTGAATTCGAAGGGTTTTCTGGAATTGTTCCCAAGTTGAAATATCGTCTCTTTCTAGGACATTGGTAGATCGATCTGGATCGTAGAAATTAAGAATTTCGGCCTGAGCAATAGACCCCAATGCACCGAGTGAAGCTGGATGGTCCGGATTGCCTTCCAATTTCGTAGGCCTTCCTTCATGCTGCTCAACAAGAACACCAGTTGCGTATCCTGCTAAAGTCACGGCAGAGGCATAAAAGAGGGACTTACCAGGAACCATTTCTTCTGGAGCCTTGACATAAGGAACCAACTTTTCTTCCGGCAAGAAGACGCCCCGGCAACCCGAAAGTCCAGCTAGAGCCAACGAGGCGCCAGCAAATTTCAACAAGGTTCTTCGATCAAGGGTCAACAAATCTTTGCGATTTGGAAACTCATCTTCAAACCAAGTACTAAATTCTGGAGAATGACTAACTTCGTCCAGGGATCGCCAATACTCTTGACCACGCTTGCCCTCTAGCTCTGCGCGCATCTTCTGCAAGGCTTCTTCTTTGTTCATTTTTGGTGTTATGTCCATCAATTTTCCTTAGTGGTGGCACACCGAGCAGTCCGAAAGCTGCTGTACCTTAATTCCCAATCTGTCGATAATCTCTTTTCCGGCCTTCACATCTTCTGGATCGTTCGAACCGTTGAATACGCCGTTAGCAAGTTCTGTTTCCTGAGAGGTTAGGTTGCCCTTTCCTTTTGTCTGGATTTTCCAATAGAACTTGAATGCCAATTCTCGTGGAGTGAGCCCCGGATAGTCCTTAGCAACATCCTTGTTCCAATTGAGGAATCGTTCTGGGGCTCGGTGGCAATCAAGACACCACGACATCTGGAATGCATTGCCTTTTGCCGTAATATGCTGGTCTTGCATTGGACCATGGCAAGTGTTGCAGTTTAAGCCTCGGTTAATGTGAATCGAGTGATTAAAGAAAACGAAATCAGGAACTTTATTGACCTTGTTCCATTTGATTGGAACTCCCGTCTCATAGCTTTGTCGGATTGGCTCAAGGAGCGGTGAGTTCGTCCAAATTTGCGAGTGACAGCTCATGCAAGTTTCGGTCGCAGGTATGCCAGCATAACTCGACTTTTCGACACTCGTATGACAATACCGACAATCAATTCCTAACTCCCAATTGTGGTGTTGGTGGGAAAAGGGAACTGGTTGATTCTTTGCGACGCCTACTTTTGTATTGGCTGGCGATCGCGACAATGCCGCGAGAGCGAGACCAACCGTCAATGGCAACACTGCGATTGCAATAATCGTCATGTGCGCTATTGAGTTGGCATTTGGTTTAAAGACCTGCGAACCCATATTTATCTACCGATGCTCCTTTTGTTAGCGCCCGCACTGCTTCCTTGCAGACGGTTGCTGTTTGCGAAACTGATGTTCGCAGACCGAAAATGATGATACCGAGTCTGGATTACGAAATGCTTTGCCTTCACGCCATCACCACAACTCTATCGATGGCAAACATAAGAAACAATATCGCCAAGTACAGCATGCTGTAGTGAAAAAGACCACTTGCAGGCAGTCGCTCTGACATATTTTTCCAAAGTTTCCAGAAACTACGAATGAGGATTAAATTGAGGACAAATGCGCTGATTCCATAGATCCAACCAACCTGCGGGAAGAGCAAAGGAACGAACGTCGTGATGATGGTCGCAACCATGTAAACGCCGATTTGAATAACGGTTACTCGGTCGCCTTTGACGACAGGCAACATAGGAACACCGGCAGCGGCATAGTCATCTTTGATTAAAAGAGCCAATGCCCAAAAGTGAACCGGCGTCCAGACAAAAATAATTCCGAATAAGTACAAGGCCAATGGCGGAAGGCTATTCGTAACTGCTGCCCATCCGACCAAAGGCGGGAATGCTCCAGCGGCACCACCGATAACAATGTTATGCCAAGTTCGTCGCTTGAGGAGCATCGTATAGATCACGACATAAAAAACAAGACCGCTTAGTCCCATCAGGGCGCTTAAAGGGGTTGCAAACACCCACAACATCAAAAACGAGAGGGAAGCAAGCACAAACGCAAAAACGAGGGCATTAAAGCTGGAAATACTTTGCGTTACCGTCGGTCGCTTCGAAGTTCTTTTCATCGAGATGTCGATATCTCGATCAATGACCATATTAATCGCATTTGCCGCACCAGCAACCATGTATCCGGCAATGCTGACGATCAAAAACAGAACGGTTCCTGGCCACATACCTTTCGCGGCGACCATTGCTGTCATGGTAGTGAACAAAAGAAGGCTAATAACTCGAGGCTTCGTTAATGCCACGTAAGCCTTGATCAAGTCTTTACCCTTCAGGGTATCGGGAACATCAGCTTCGTCTGGCGCCGGTCGCGCTTCAACTGGCTCGATGCCGACGCCAAAGGCGGCGGCAGCCAGTACGACGACCGAAATCCAGTTCAAGTCAGCCAAAACGAGATGAACCATTTGAAGAAAGACTGGAGCCTTGAGGAAAAGATTTAGACCACCAATCGCCATTTGAAGGAGCAAGATTCCGATCAGCAGTTTGGAGGCGTTTTTGACAAATGGATCTGGACGCAAGTGCTGAATAAGGCTACACATCAACAGCAAATAAAGGCCAATTGAGATCGAACCGATTGGATGCGCTACGGCAAGCTTACTTGCCCAAAACGCCGTGGGCTTAAGCATCTCACTGAGACCTTCAACATCGGGGCGGACTTGGTGACCAAAGGCAGAAATTGCTCCACTTACGCCAACGAGAACGGTTCCAAGGAAACCAAAGCCGAGGAGCCATCCAGCGGCACCCTGCTTTTTGATTTGAAAAGGGCGGATATTGCTTGCCGATAGGCCGGCCAGAGCAATCGCGCCAACTAGCATGAATGTACTAACAACGTGAACTCCCATCCACTGGGCCCTTTCAAGCGTGTCGTTGGAGGTAACGAGTCCCTTGACGACCAGATGTCGTCCAACAAGACCCTCTAGACCCGTAAACAATAAGGCTATTCCGGAAAAAACCTTCGCTGGATGCCATTTGGCAAAGGATCGAATCGCCCAAACAAAGAGTGCGATGGCAATAATGCCAGCGAGAACGGTTGAAATCCGGTGGGAAGATTCTATGATGGTTGCGATCGGACCTTTTGTTGGATCTTTGGGACCGTTGCAAAGCGGCCAGTTATAACCACAGCCATCGCCGTACTTCATTGCTCGAAGAAAAACGCCCCAACCGACGACAAGTAGGTTGTAAAAGAGCGCAAACCAGGCGAAACTCGCAAAATTTGAATTACCAGGGAGCCGGTCTCCCGAATCAATCGGAGAGGCCACAAAGTTTCTGAAAAAATTGAAACCTTTCTGGGGGGTCATAACGCTCTACCATCATTAAACCTTAATTTTGAGTTCAAATAGTAGGTAGGTAGGTAGGAAACAAGTCTGATTTTGTGGTCTGAATTGCCCTCAAAAGGAAGCTAGGTTTTTGCCATTTCGCGCTTCTTTAGTTCTAATAAGGTCCAAGCTTGTCCAGCAGTATCGAGCATCGCCAGGACATTTTCCTCAACTCCCATCGATCGGAGGGCTTCTTTTTGATCTTGAGTCACATTGTTTTGCCGCCAGCCGGTATGGGCAAGCGTAAGCCCTTTCGTGAATGGCCAAACATCCTTAATCTTTCGATCCGCTCTTCGGAATGCATCACTCACTTCGCGGCCTAGCTCAAACTCAATCGGATCCCTGACGCTCGATGTCACAACCAGGTGAAAGAATCCGAGGGCGTCTTCTTCGATAGCCGCCATGCGATGGCCCTCGAGCTTTGAAGATCCACAAGCTAGGAGGTAACGCCCTTCTCCGACCTTCATCCAAGCGTTGCCGCTGATTCCGAGAACCTCTTCCGGTGGAGTCAATTCGGACAGAATATCAACCGCAGTAAGCGACGAATCCAGCTCATCAAAGTTGACGTTGCGACGGAACAGCAATGCCTGAGCGCGAGGATCGAGCTTGTCCCACTTCTGCATGGCTTCGAGCAATGTGTGACCTTCGAGATCGAAATCCTGAGGAAGTCCAACCACGCCAGCAAGGGAAGGCGCGTCTTCTTCTTTTTCGGGTTTCGGAGCGGTTAACCGTTTGCCGTTATCCACCACATCGATTACCAGGCAATCTGACTTTGCCGACTTAGCGATTCGGTCTCTTCGGGCGGTCGCATCGGCGAGCCCTTCTATTGTGTTCGGAAGAACTCTCAACCCCCGACCGATCATTTGGCAGAACAATGCCCAACTTTTGGTTGGCCGGAGTAGAAGGATACAGCCAACATCGGGAACGTCAAATCCTTCGGTGGCGATTTCAACGTTCACAAGGATTTGTGTCTTTCCCGACTTGAATCGGTTCATGATCTTGGCGCGATCATCCATCCGCATAGAGCCATCGACCGACTCTGCGGCGAAGCCTTCTGCCCTGAATAGCTCGGCTACCGTTTTTGCGTGATCGACGCCCGTACAAAAAACAATCGTCTTTCTGTCTTTGGCGATTTCAGTCCAGTTTTCGAACGCGGTCCGGTTACGGCTCTCGGTATTAACTGCTTCTTGCAGAGCCTTCGAGCTATAGTCACCGTGGACAATCCTCACTCGACTAAGGTCAACGCCAGTCGCAATGCGAAAGCCACGAAGATCAGCCAGCCAGCCATCCGATATGGCCTCACGTAACGTATAGGTGAATGCGACTTCTTCAAAAATCGCTTCTTCCTCGCCATGCAGTGGACGGTTGTCCATTCGATGGGGCGTGGCGGTTACACCGACCGTAAAGCAAGAGCCATCGTATGCTCCGACGGCCCGCATGACGTTTTGGTAGCTGTCGGCGGGAGCATGATGGGCTTCGTCAATGATCAGGCATCCGGGATTCCAGTTCCCGAGCCGAACGTTGCCTTCTTTGCCAAGGGACTGCACAGATCCAACGATGACATTTTGCTTGCTCGGTCTCTCTTTGAGATTTGCTTCTATATCGACTTTTAACTTTGGATTTTGAAGGTGAATTCTCGCGGCGGCTTGCTCTAGGAGTTCTCTCCGATGGGCTAGTACCAATGTCGATGCTTTTGCTTCCTTGTAAAAGTCTCCAATGAGTGCACTGAACAGCGTCGTCTTGCCAGTTCCAGTTGGCAAAACCGCCAGAACCCGGCTCAATCCACGATCTCGACACGCAAAAATCTGCCCTAGAGCTTTCGCTTGATAGGGACGCAATAAGACCTTTACCACGGATTCGCGGGACTGCATCGGGAAAGATTCAAGACGGCACGGGTAGCAACAACGGTTCTTGTTTCGCAAACCATTCTGCCGAAAGATTTGAGCGGTAGAATCCACATCAATGATCCTCGCTCCACTATTCGTTGCGCTGAACGTAACTCAAAGTAATCCGTTTGATCCGGGTCCAAATCCGATGTTGATGAGGAATCCGACCTTAAGTGCGACCACAATTGTATTTCAATATGCGGGCGATCTTTGGTCGGTGCCGAGGAATGGCGGCGATGCCAAAAGACTAACTAGCGCACCAGGAACGGAATCGAATCCTCATTTCTCGCCAGACGGTTCGACTATCGCCTTTAGTGCTCAATATGACGGAAATGTTGACGCCTATACGGTTCCGGTTCAAGGCGGAGTACCGAAACGCCTCACCGCCAACCCTGCCGCCGATACAGTCGTTGGTTGGACTCCGGACGGAAAAAGTGTCCTATTCACTTCCAGCATGCTTTCCAATACGGATTATCCTCGACTCTTGACCGTCTTAAGAAATGGTGGAGTGCCGGTGCCCCTGCCTCTTCCCGCTGGCGTCGAAGGTTCATATTCAGCCGATGGAAAACACTTAGCCTATGTTCCGAATGGTAAGTGGCAAGAAGCCTGGAAACGGTATAGAGGAGGTCAAACCACCCCCATTTGGATTGCCCAACTTTCTGATTCCAAGTGGAAGGCTATTCCCCGAAAAAACACCAATGACGAAAACCCGATGTGGATCGGCGACAGTATTTATTACTTATCCGATCCCACCGGACCAATTGGCCTGAACCGCTATGACAGTACAACCGGGAAAGTGACGGTCGAGATTCCGGGTCAAGGCTTGGACATCAAGTCAGCAAATGCTGGCCCGGGAGCCATTGTTTATGAACGACTTGGTTCTTTAAACCTATTTGACCTCAAAACTCACCAATCGAGCAGGGTTCCTATCACGATCCGAAGTGATTTCCCTGAAGTTAGAACGGGATTCAAGGACGTCCGATCGCGGATTTCAGGAATGTCCCTTTCCCCAACCGGACAAAGGCTCGTTGTGTCTGCTCGAGGGTGGATATTCACTGCCCCAGCATCGAAAGGTGATATCCGAGTTCTCAACGGAAAGCAAGGCGTGAACCGACATGATCCAGCATGGTCTCCAGACGCCAAAACAATTGCATACATCAGCGACGAAGACGGAAATCAGAAACTTGCCCTTTACGATGTTGCAACACAAACGGAAAAACGAGTTTCTCTGGCTGACGGCTCTGGCTTCTACCGGAATCTTGTTTGGTCCCCAGACAGTAAGAAGATTGCCTATGGAAGCGAAAAGCTGACTCTCAATATTTTTGACGTAGCGAGCGGAAGCAATTTATTGGTTGATAAGCAAACCTATCGCGGACGAAGCGAAATCGATCCAAAATGGTCGCCGGACTCCAAATGGTTAACTTGGAGTCGTGACCTTACCAATCTTTACAATGCAGTTTTCCTCTACAGTCTAGAATCCAAGAAAGTTACTCAACTAACCGATTCCATTGCCGATTCGGAAAGCCCGATATTTGACCGCGACGGAAAGCATCTATACTTCATAGCGAGTACAGATGTGGGACAAGGTGCCCACTTCGAAGACCTTTCGGCATACAATGCTCCAAATAAAACGAGCTCCATTTATGCGGTCGTTCTCCGCAAGAATTTGCCAAACCCGTTACAGCCAGAAAGTGACGAGGAAGGTTCCAAAAAGCCCGAAGTTGCGAAGCCTGAACCGTTCGGAATTGATCTTGACGGCATCGGGAATCGGATCATTGCCTTGCCGACACCTCGACAAGGATATCAGAGTCTTGAAGCTGGTCCGGCTGGATCGTTTTTCGCAATGGTCTCTCCACCAAGAGCAAACATCGTCAGTGGTGGCGGTATGCCCACTGCTTATAAGTTTAACTTTACTGATAGAAAGTTGGTCAAATTTGCCGACGGTATCCAGAGCCTTGTCAGTTCCTTGGATGGATCAAAGCTGTTAATTTCTCAAGGAGGCGCGGTTTCCATTGTGCCATCAGCCGCCCCGCCAACGCCGGGACAAGGTGCGGTCGATCTCTCAGGACTAAAGGTCAAAATTGACCCGAAAGCCGAGTGGGCGGCAATGTTTCATGAGGTTTGGAGGAATGAAAAGTTGCTTCTTTATGCTCCTAACATGCACGGCATTGATGTTGACGAAATGGATCGTCGATACACCCCGTTCTTGGCAAATATCTCGTCTCGTGACGATCTTAACTATTTGTTCACCGATATGCTTGGAGAGCTCTGTGTGGGGCACATGTTCATTGGCGGTGGAGATATGCCGGCCGTGCCAAGAGTTACCGGTGGTTTACTCGGCGCTGATTTCAGCTTTGAAAATGGCCGATACCGATTAACCAAGATTTATGATGGCGAGCGTTGGAATCCTGGCCTCACCGCTCCGCTTGCCCAACCGGGGATTGAGGCTAAGGAAGGCGAATACCTACTCGCATTTGATGGCGTTGAGCTAAACGACGCCATGGACATTTACCTTGAGCTTGAAGGCAAAGCTGGAAAGCAGGTTAAGGTGAAGATTGGACCAACTCCCGATGGTATCGGGTCGAGAGAAGTTGTGGTGGTACCTATTGCAAATGACTATAATCTCCGGTTCAGGGCATGGGCTGAAGAGAATAGACGGGTGATCGATAGAGCCACCGGCGGAAGAGTAGGTTATGTTCATGTGCCAGACACGTCACCTCCAGGTTGGGAGGCATTTCAACGTTATTACTACTCTCAAACCGACAAAGATGCGATGATCATTGATGATCGATTTAATCACGGTGGAGCGGTCAACGATTTCATGGTTAACGAAATGCAGAAGCCGTTGGATTTCATCGATATTGCTCGATACGGCAAGCCGCTCAAGGATCCAAGCTCGGGCATTTATGGTCCAAAAGTTATGCTAGTAAACGAAATGGCTGGATCAGGCGGAGACATCTTCCCATTCATCTTCAAGTTGCATAAGGTCGGGAAACTGGTTGGACGTAGGACTTGGGGAGCAATGATCTCTTCCTACGGTTTTCAGGTTATTGACGGCGGCAGCGTCCGTGCTCCTGATGACGCGATGGCGGGCGCCGAAAGCGGTGATTGGGTCATCGAGAATGTTGGCACTCCGCCTGATATCGAGGTTGAGCTAGACCCTTATCTGTGGAGACAAGGGCGAGACGCACAACTAGAGGCGGCAATTGCTCAGATTCTTCTGGAATTGAAGAACTACAAACCGCACCCGATGAAGATTCCGGCGTACCCAGATAAGTCGAAGTTGCCGCCAGGTGGTGGCTAAGTAATCATTGCCCCGATGATCACTCGGGGCGCTGGTTTCTAAGATCAACTAGTTGACGCTGGAAAGCTCGGTCTTCAGGATGTTGATTGAATCGATATTCTCAGGATCGACTTGGTTCAAAACCGCAAGATAGAGGCTCACAAAGTCGCCAAGATAAGTCAGCGAAAGTAGCTTTTCTAGAAGCGTTTCGCCTACCGCTTGGACATGGGTAAATGAACAAAGATCCTTGACTAGACCCTCGGTAACTTCCGCGCGTTTCTTCATTTTTGCGCTCTCAGAACCGTCTTCCAGGATCATTCCAACATAGTTGGCTACGCCTTGCTCTCCAGCCTTGATCCATCCAAGAATTTCGTTATGATTGAGTTCGGGGAACGCATTCACGAAGATGTGATTCTTCGCGTTTTCGTTGATTTGCCCTTTCCATCGGTTTGCAATGATGGCCTGCCATCCGCCTAGTCCGTAAATGATGCCTAACTTGCCGTGGAGCGAAGAGCCAAGTTCCTTTGCGATTGGGTTAGAGCCTTCAACTGTCCACTCTTTGCAAAGAGATTCGAGAAGGTTAAATGCCTTGGCGAAATCTTGCTCAGGAAGCAGACCCATCTTGACGCATGCCGCGAGAACCGGAATGAGCATAAAGCCCAGCGCTGTTCGGGGTGGCTGACCGCCAGGAACGGTAATCACCGGGTAGCCGTCGGCGAGAGCCTTTTCCTTGAGCTTGCCGCCACTGGTGACACAGATAACCTGAGCACCCGCCTTTTTCGCGTCAGCGTAGGCACTCAGAGTTTCTTCAGTGTTCCCGCTATAGCTCGTTGCAAAGACAAGGGTGCTTGGACCGACATAAGAGGGAAGATGATAGTCACGATTGACCACAAAAGGAATGGAACCGAAAGCTTCGAACATGGCGCGGACGTAGTCGCCACCAACAGCCGAACCACCGAGTCCGGAGAGCATTGCAGCTGTATAGGTTCCATTCGGGAAGTCAATGCCATCAACTAAGGTTAAGGCGAGTCGGCACTGATTTGGATACTCCTCGGTGAAATGGAGCATGCCTTTTGGGTCTAGAGCAGTGACTGAATCGCGGGAGTTGAGGTCAATGGACATTGACATCAGTTTACCGAGATTGATCCTCGTGCTCTAGTTACAAGTTTGCAGAATTTGCGGACCTGCGGACTCGGCAACGAAACTAACAAAAAAGCGAAATCCATTTTTGATTTCGCTTTTTTTGGCTGACAGCTTGAATCTAAAAGCTGAATTATTCGTCCGCAAATGGATCGTATTCTTCTTCGCTAGGAGCGGCTGATACTGGTCGAGCTGCGGGAGCACCTGCTCCACCGCCGGAGTTTCCGCCGGCATAACTTCCGCCAGCGGCATTGCCACCAGCTTCGTCTCTAGGTCGATCCAGTCCATTTACGTTATCGGCAACAACTTCAACCGACTCTCGGTTTGTCCCGTTTTGATCAGTCCACTTTCGAGTTTCTAGTCGTCCATCAACTGCGACTAATCGACCCTTTTGGAGGTAACTGTTCACGTAATCGGCAGTTTGCCCCCATGCTTTGATGCGGAAGAAATCTGCATCTGGCGCACCGTCTTGCGGCTTAATTCGCTTTTGAACGGCGATACTAAAATCGACAACATTCTTTCCCGAATTTGTCGTTCTCAATTCAGGATCGCGGGTAAGTCGTCCGATCAATACAACGCGGTTTACGCTCATGGTTGATTATGCCTCTTTGAGGATTGTGATGTGTCGCATGACATCGTCGCTAATTCTCATCAATCGATTGAGTTCAGCAGGAACATCACCTTCAGCATCAAAAAGCATGATAACGTAATTACCTTCTTTTTGACCAGCGATTTCGTATGCAAGCTTTCGCTTTTCCCACTTTTCGGCAGAGTTAACTTTTCCGCCTTTGTCTTCAACGACTTTCTTAAATTTATCTGCGATCTTTTGGATCTCGGAATCTTTGAGTTCCGGTTTAACGATATAGAGTGTTTCGTAACTTCGTGTTGCCATTTTTCTCCCTTTGGTCTATCAGCTCCGAACGCATTCGGAACAGAGAGTAGAACGAATATGATACCACGGAAGGAGCTGCCGGGTCTCAGTGGGCAGATTACAGGAAGGGTTCCAGTAGGGTTCGCCCTCAAAATCTATTCAAGTAGGGTTCCGTTCACATTCAGCTTGAAATCATAGCCAAACAGCTCAGCCGAACGTCGACACATCACCATTCGACTCAGGAAGATTTCAAAATACTCCATTACAGTGGCAATCGAAGAATCAATCTCTAGGCTCAATTGAATCGTCCGAGCATCGTTATCCATTTCCACTCGGCTTTTTTGGACCGCGGCATTGACTCGATCGTGGATATCGTAGGTTTCGACGATTGGATTTTGGACTCTGCTGAAGTGAACATCACTCTTATCGGCGATGATGAGGGCGGCACTCATCGTGGAAATTGGCATACCGGCAAGCTCTTCATGATTCCCGATGGCACCTAATATGGGTGCCATTTCCGTAGCATCCATTCCCATTTCATTGAGGATAACAAATGCCATGGAAGCGCCATGTAGTGGGTGTCCAATTCTATTGATGACATTGCCAATGTCGTGGAGATAGCCAGCAATCTGACCTAGTTCGATGTCTCGAGGGGATGTCCCAAGGTTTTCCAAGATGTAGCGAGTAATGGATGAAACTACACCGACGTGACGATGTCCATGTTCTGTGTAGCCCATGGCCTTCATAACCTCATTGGCGCCATCTATCAGCTTTTTGACCTTAGGATTCGATTTGACATCCTTTATGGAAACCAGCTTTGGACCCGAGAGACTCACTTGCTCTGCCATCTATTTATTTCCTATCTTGTCCATGCTTACGATCAATGTTCTATTTGTTCGCTGCTCTTGTTTGACGATACCCACGCCGCGTTCGAAACATGTCCTCACTTCGATCGGAATATCATCCTTTGAACCAGCTAGCTGAACTCGCAAAACAGTTTCAACAACATTGGTTTCACCGGAGGTAAGCGTTATTGTCGTGCGCCTTTGGCTTAGAGTTGCGCTTGCGCCCCGAGATCTCCCATAGCTTTCAAAATGCCCGGTCCAATTCTCCGCACGAATGAACTCTTCGTCTTTCGATTTCTTTCGTTCAGGAATCTTGTCTTCAACAAGGATTGGGATTGGCGGATTGAACATTGTGTTGGATAGCATGGATGCTTGAAGAGTCTTCTTGTTCCAGGCTAGTCGGGACTCTCCAAGGTCACCATTAAGGACACGCCCTTCTACTCCTCCAACGCTAATTTTCTTTCCGACCTTTACGATGGGAACATTTCTTTGGAATGAGCTGTTTTCGGAATATTGCCATTCCTTTTCATCGACCAATGGCATGTATGATGGGCCGCCCTGGCTACAAGCTCCACCGAAAACCATGGGGATGAGGAGGGCAATTTTCTTCATATCTTCTCTAGCTTCGCAAGCTTTTGAACCAGTTTCTTGACTCCTGTGACACCTGGGAATGCAACCGTAACTTCGGAATCGTCCTTGATTGGGTTACAGGCAATTACGACTCCAATTCCAAATTTCGTGTGCTTCACTCTTTCTCCGACGTCAAATAGTGGCTTAATATGTCGTTCGGGCTTGGGAGCCTGTGGCTCTGTAATTGTGTACGTGCCAGTTCGTTGTTGGGTTACAGCTCTAATCGGAGGCGCGTAAGAGTAGCCGGCATCGCCTCTAATTTCCAGAATCTCAGCGGGAATGTCATCGACAAACCGCGAGCGAGCATTGAAATTTGGCATTCCGTACAAGGACCGACGATGGGCGTGGCTGAGGTGAAGCTCTTCTCGAGCCCTGGTCATTCCAACATAGCAAAGACGCCGCTCTTCTTCAAGTTCCGTATCTGAATACAAGGATCTCGAGTGTGGAAAGACTCCTTCCTCAAGACCCGAGAGGAAGACAACAGGGAATTCCAGACCCTTTGCCGAGTGGAGGGTCATCAAAGTAACGGCGTCACCACCCTCAACCAAATTATCGATGTCGGCTACGAGGGCCACGCTTTCCAAGAATGTTCCGAGGTTTGGTTCATCCGAAGTTTCGTCGAACTGAACCGTAACATTGATGAACTCCTGAAGGTTTTCTAGTCGGGCAATACTTTCCTCTGAGTGCTCTTGCTTGAGAGCATCCAGGTATCCACTTCGAACCATCAATGCACGCAAGACCGGCGTGACTGGACCATGCTCAGCAATGTCTTGAGCTTCGGTTATCGCATCACAAAATGCTCGAATGGAACTGCTTGCCTTCTTTTGCATTGAAGCCTGGATTCCTTGATCATTGGCCGCCGTAAACAGGCACTCTTCGGTTCTTGCCGCCCAATCTTCCATCAGTGCGAGTGCCGTATTGCCGATTCCTCTTGTTGGCGTATTCACCACACGCTTAAAGCTAACGTTGTCCCTTGGATTGTAAACTAGTCTGAGATAAGCCAGCATGTCCTTTATCTCTTTCCTCTCGTAAAATCGTTGACCGCCAACGAGCAGGTGAGGGATTCGGCTAGTGAGGAAAGCTTCTTCAACGACTCGGCTCTGTGCGTTTGTTCGATACAACACGGCGAAGTCTTTGTACTTTCGCCGACCTCGCTGGACGTCGCCAAGGATTTGAGCGGCGAGATTCATCGCTTCTTCTTGCTCAGTTCCCGACATGGTTAATGTAATTGGGACGCCACTTTCATTCTCAGTCCAAAGCTGCTTGTTTGCTCGTGACCGATTCTTTTTGATGACTTCGTTTGCCGCAGAGAGAATGTTTTGGGTTGATCGATAATTGCGTTCTAATTTAACTATCTTTGCGTCGGGATAGTCGCTTCCAAATCGGAGGATGAGGCTCACATCAGCTCCCCGCCAGGCATAGATAGACTGATCATCGTCTCCAACGACAACGATGTTACGGTGCTTTTCCGCCACTAAGTGAACGATGTTGTACTGGGCGATGTTGACGTCCTGGTACTCATCAACCATGACATGAAGAAACCTCTCTTGATACTTTTCAAGAATTTCCTTTCGCTGTTCGAATAACCGGTTGGCAAAAAAGAGAATGTCGTCGAAGTCCAAGGCGTTTGCTCGCTGGAGAGCTTGGTTGTACGCTTTGTAGATTCCAACCACGGTTGTTTCAAAGAACCCCGCTGCTCGGGCTTCGTACTTTTCGGGTCCTTGGAGCTTTTCTTTTGCATTTGAAATTTCGTTGAGAACCGCCCTGGGTTGAATGGACTTGTCATCAATGTTTTTCTGTTTTAGGATGTCTTTAATCAGCGAAATCTGGTCGCCATCATCGTAGATAACGAAGTTCCTGTCAATGCCGATTGCACTTCCTTCAACGCGAAGAATGCGCGCACACAGTGAGTGGAATGTTCCGATCCACATCCCTTTAGACTGCGGACCAGCCATCACCTCCACCCGCTCACCCATCTCTCGGGCAGCCTTGTTGGTAAAGGTCACCGCCATAATTCGATAGGGAGGCACTCCTTCGTCCAACAAGCGGGCAATTCTCGTCGTGATGACTCGCGTTTTTCCTGAGCCAGCTCCGGCAAAAATCAGCAGCGGGCCAGCGGGATAAATAACGGCTTCAAGCTGCTCCGGGTTCAAAGAATCAAGGTCTAGATTGGCAGTCATTAAGCTCATTTACAATTATGCTTGGTAAAACACTTGTTGTGACCTGTAACTTCGGGCTAAAATGGGGCGTCAGTATCCCTAGAGATCACAAAAACAAAGGTCACGAGACCGGAGATATACAGACGATATGAAACGGGCAATAAGTAGCATCATTTTCGGAGGAGCAACGATTTTCGCATTCGCGCAAGGTTCCTTCACCATCGTTCGGCCATTCGATGGCTCAAAAGTTCGCGAAATGGTGAAAGTACTATTTCCAAAGAACAGCGTCCCTGAGGGTTCCGGCTACGTCGGGATTTTTATCGACGGAGATTTCTTGGAAGCAGTTGCTCCAAAGCTCTCTGCCGACAATAAGTATTACGAGTATTTGCTCGACACCAAGAAGTTAGAGGATGGCACTCACAAACTTGAAGCCAAGCTCTATGTTGACTACAGCAACCAACCAAGAATTGTTGACACGAGTAGTGTTGACGTTACCGTTGCCAATAAGTCAAGCATTGCTGTTCCAGAAGATGGTTTTCAGCTCCGATATCGCTTCACTACAGGTCAAGAAAGGATTTATCGACTTCAACAAAGAGTGATTTCAAACATCATCAGCGAAGAAGACCAAAAGAAACAAGGCTCACGACCATATCAAATCCAAGAGGACGGCGAATCCTTGAAGATGCTTTATGCCTGTGACAACGCCTACGGAAATGGCGATGGTTTAATCCGAATGCAGCTTGTCCCAGACAAAGGAATTAAAAATCGCGAGTATTCCTATGTAACCGCTGGTGACAATGATGGTCCGAAAAAGTATTATCCAGCCGATATGGCCGGCGTATACATGAAGGTTAATTCTGCTGGAAGAGAAATCTTCGGAGCCTTCCCCGACTACTTTGGACTCGAAGGAAATGTCGGACAAACTGCAAGACTTGCCCTATTTGGTGTCTTCCCGCTCCCCACTCTCCCATCAAAAGGCGTCAGACCTGGCGATACTTGGCAGACCAATTTCCAAATGGGTTCTATTGACCTCAATAACCCGCACGTTCAAAAATCCGTAGTAAGTATCGTACCGGCCCGAGGCGAACTACTTGGTGTTGAATGGGAAATGGGGCATCCTTGTGCAAAGATCAAGAACACCATTGCTGTTGGAACACCAATCAGCCGACCAAAAGGAAACGGAGCTGCGGATTCAAGTCAAATTGCCGACGCAAAAGTTTCTATAGAAGAAACCATTTGGTTCGCACTGGATACCCGTGTCGTTGTGAAGTTTTTCCGAGACATTACAACTGAAGGAAAGGGCCAATTTGGCTTAGCTGCCGGTGGCGGCGGTGGAGCACCAACTGGTGGGCCTTCAGCGGCTGGCGCAGCTGGTGGTGGAGACCGAGGTGGTAGCGGTAGTAAAGCCCCAGGCGACTTCCGAATCTCCGACAGACATATGGGTCCTCAAGGTGGACCGCCAAGTGCAGCAGGTGCAGCAGGCGGACCTAACCAAGGTCAGTTCCGACCTGGTCAAGGTGGTCCTGGTGGTCAACAAGGTGGACAATCCGCATTTATTCGAATCCGAAGACAGTACCTTTTCGTTTTGGAGAAGTAATCTGTAACGGTGGACGAAGACTCTAATCAGCAGACGCCGCCGAAAAAGCGAAAGAAATTTGGATGGAACTCCCCGGATCATAATCCGGAGGAGTTTCGTCTTTCTTTGGTCGAGCATCTAGAGGAATTACGCACTCGCGTCATTCGGTCCTTCCTCATTCTTTTGGCCTTTTGGGTAGTCGCGTGGGTCAATTTTGATCGCATCAATAACTTCTTGACCGCTAGGGCCAACGAAGCAGTTAGAAACGGTCTGCCGAAAGGAAAAGGCATTTTATTCAAGGAAGTTTTTCACAATGCACCTGATGTATTCATGCTTATGTTCAAGGTGTCGTTCTATTGCGCACTTATTGTTTCCTTCCCATTTATTGTTTTGCAAGTTTGGGCATTTATTGCCCCTGGCCTAAAACCAGAAGAGCAAAAACCTCTAAAGAGAATTGGTCCAGTTAGCCTTGTTCTGTTTTGTCTGGGAGGATTTTTTTGCTGGATGGTTTTGCCGGCAGCATTTACTTGGTTTGCAAGTTACTTGGTCAATTTCGATGGGGTAGATCTCTACCAAGAAGCAGGAATGATGGCGATGCTCTCGCTCAAGAGCATTCTCGCATTTGGTATCGGATTCCAGCTCCCGCTTGTCGTTTTTGTACTTGGCGCTCTTAACCTTCTTTCTTCGGACACCCTTATCAAATATTGGCGACATGCCGCCATTGCGATCTTCTTTATTTCTGGTGCTATCACACCGAGCAACGACATTCCATCGATGCTCATGATGGCGATTCCACTCACGATTTTGTTCATGGTCAGCGCCTTTGCAGTTAAGATGGTGCAAAAGAAAAAATCGCCCGAAGAAGAAACTTATCAATATGAGAACGATATTCCGGCGTACGAAGCACCCAAAGCTTTAGCCAACGAGTATGAAACACCAATAGTTGACCAAAGCGAGGAGTCTGACTCCGATCATGTCCACCCCTGAGTTTCCCAGTAATATCTCCGACCAGATTGTTCATATCGACGAAATTGGTCGGCGAGACGCTGACTTGGTTGACAACGATCTGGATTTGCCCCACTCTCTCAGCGGGCTCATCCCGGCCAAGCTCTATCGGCATCAACACGATGCCATAAAAGCGGCTAGAGATGGCAATGACGTCCTGGTTTCAACCGGAACGAATTCAGGCAAGTCACTTTGTTTCCATGTTCCGGCTCTCGCTGCCTGCTGTGAAGAGCCGATGGCTCGGGCACTATTTCTCTACCCCACTAAGGCGTTAGCACATGATCAACTGGGAAGGCTTGAACTCCTCGGCAAGGAACTTTCCGTTAGGGTTTCAACTTATGACGGAGATACGCTAAAGAGTCACCGTTCCCCAATCCGAAACCTCTGCAATATTGTTCTGACAAACCCCGACATGCTCCATATGTCGATTTTGCCAAACCACGCGAACTGGACGAAGTTCCTCAAAGCACTTCGAGTCATCGCAATTGATGAAATGCATACTTATCGTGGGGTCTTTGGTTCGCATGTGGCCCAAGTTCTGCGGCGTCTGCTAAGACTCTGCGCTTGGTATCACAATAAACCGCAGATCATTGCCGGATCTGCCACGATCGGTAACCCAGAAGAGCTTTTCGAGAGACTGACCGGCAGGAAAGGAAACCTGATTGATCAAGACGGTTCGCCGAGCGGCCGAAGAACGGTGGTGTTCATGAATCCGCCGGTGTTGCCCAACCAAACTCGCCTCAGTTCCAACATTGCGACAAGCGAAGCGTTGGCGTCTTTGATTGAGTCAGATGTCACCACATTGGCATTTAATCGCTCGAGAGTCGCAACCGAATTGACCCTTCGATACACCAAGAAGCGTCTTGGAGAAGAACTGGAAGACCAGGTAGAGAGCTATCGAAGTGGCTACACTCCTAAGGAACGTAGGCAGATTGAACAGGCTATCATCAAGGGGAAAATTAAGGGTCTGACGACAACAAATGCCTTAGAACTTGGAATCGATATCGGTAGCCTTGATGCCGTAATCTTGAACACATACCCTGGTTCGCAATCTAGTTTTTGGCAACAAATTGGTCGTGCCGGTCGAGGGACAAAAGACTCCTTAGCGATGTACATCGCTGGAGATAACCCCCTTGAGCAATACTTGCTGGATAACCCAGAAAGGCTCCTTAATGGCCGGAATGAATCCGTAACCATTCAACCCTCCAACCCAACCATTCTCGGATCTCAACTTTTATGCGCCGCCTACGAGAGACCATTGGCACCATCCGAATGTGAGATGTTCGCACCAAACGCTCTTGATATTGCCGAAGGACTGGATCGCGCGGGCGAGCTCAAGTTCCAGGGTGGTCATTTCTACTATCCTGGCTTTGAGCCTCCCGCTTTGAAAGTCAATATCCGTGGGGCTGGTATGGATATGGTTAGTCTTCTGGTTGGTGGAGAAGAACTCGGGACCATGGAATACGCTCGTGCGCTTACTCAGGCGCACCCTGGCGCCATCTATCTCCATCGAGGCGAGCCGTTTGAGGTCACCGAGCTGGACTTGGACAAGATGCAAGCGCATTTAAACCGGTTTTCGGGGAGCTACTACACTCAGGCAAAGATCCAGGCTTTGCTCGAGCCAGGATATTCGGTCAGTCAGAAAGGTCTCTATGCTCTTGCCGGTTGTAAAGTTACTGACCTTGTCATTGGCTACAGCAAAAAGAGTTTTGATGGCGACACTGTGCTCGATGTTCTTGCCCTTGAATTGCCGCCGCGAGCTTTTGATACAGTTTGTCTTCGCATCGATCTGCCTCAATTGGACATGGATGGTCCGCTTGATCAGCAGATTGGTGGCGTCCACGGTCTCGAACACGCGCTTTTATCGCTTGCTCCTCTCATAGCGGGATGTGATCGCAATGACCTTGGCTCCGCCTGGTTTTCGATGTTTCACGAAACTATGTGCCCTGCCATTTTTATATATGATCGGACACCCGGAGGAATTGGGCTCGCTGAAGAGCTCTTTAAACGTGCTGATGAGTTGGTTTCCGCGGCACTTGACCGGATTCGCAAGTGCGAATGTGACCGTGGGTGCCCTGGATGTCTCTATTTAGCTCAATGCGAATTGGGAAATGAACAACTTGATAAGGGAATGGCATACCAAATGCTCCTCCAGCTAAAGAACCTGTCGAAAGGGTAACTTCTAACTGTCAAATGATCATTGTAATGCAAGTTGGTGCCACTGAGGCACAAGTCGAAGCTGTCGCCAGTTATATTCGCGACCGAGGTTTTGAGCCTCTCGTTCTCCCAGGTGAGGGACGAACCGCGATTGGTATTCCATCATCGCTTAACAACGATCAACGCACCGATATTGCTGCCCAAATTAGCGCCATGGAGGGAGTGAGTCGAGTCACCCAAACCTCTCACCCTTATAAGCTGGCCAGTAGGGAATATCAGCGCGAAAACAC
>JBAXBU010000016.1:0-44360 GCA_037141835.1 Armatimonadota bacterium
CTATCCAAATGGTCTGATGGTTGTTCTGTCTTTGTTGCTGATTGGTCTTCTAGGTTCCGGACACATGGTTGCCAACAAAAACAAAGCTGCTGAATAGGTTCAATCGATGACTTCATTTCTTTTTGCTGCCTCGCTCGCACTCACGCTCCAACAAGGAGACGGTAAATCATTGATGCCAAACCCTTGGCGCGAGCCAGGTTACATGAAATTAGTTTGGATTCAGTCACCAAACTTCGATTCCCGTCCAGAGGGATACGTGATCGATACCGTAGTCATTCATTCAACCGTGATCCCGACCCTCGAAAAGACGACTGAAGCTTTTCAAAGACCGGTAAGCAAAGTTAGCGCTCATTACTCTATTGGCAAAGATGGCTCAATCGTCCAAAATGTCAGCACGTTTGATCGCGCATGGCAAGCTGGAGTCAGCACCGATCACTTTGGACGAAGTAATGTCAACCATTTTTCGGTTGGCATCGAACTCGTAAACCTCAACGACAGCAAAGATCCCTACCCCCAGGCTCAAATAGATGCCCTTCACGCGATTCTCGTCGTCCTAAAGCGCAGATTCCCGATCAAGCAGTTAACTAGCCACGAATACATCGCCAAACCGTACGGTCGCAAGAACGACCCGACAATCTTCCCATGGGAAAAACTGAAGGACTTGGGCCTTCCAATGTATTTTGGTAAACCAGAAAACGAAAAATAGGAACATTTTCTGGCTATCGTGCATAGTAATGGTTATGATACTAGCGTTCATCTTAGCAACCCAAACAGTTCGATCCGACGGAATCGCCACAACGAGCCCGAAGCGCACCGACAAAGTCGTTCTCTCAGAATCCGAATGGAAGAAGAGGCTGACCAAAGAGCAGTACGACATTCTTCGAGCCAAAGGAACTGAACCAGCATTTTGCGGAGTTAACCTCGACCAGAAAGGCGACGGAACTTACGCTTGCGTCGGTTGCGGTCTGGCCCTTTTCGAAGCAAGTACTAAGTTCGAATCAGGAACCGGATGGCCATCATTCTATAAGCCACTCAACACCAAAAATATTTGGTTCATAGTTGATAAATCATTTGGAATGGTGAGAACAGAAGTCCTCTGCGCAAAGTGCGATGGTCACCTTGGCCACGTCTTCGATGACGGACCAAAGCCTTCCGGACTTCGATACTGCATGAACGGAAAAGTCCTTAAGTTCACCCCTAAAGCAAAATAGGAGGGAACTCAAGGACCGATCAACTCAATTATTGAGTTCCGTAGATTGCCTTGATATCGTCGAGAGTCAAACGGAAGTCATCCCACGGATTGTAAGAATTAATTGGGTCAATGTTGGTGAAGCCCGTCTCCCTTCGAGGATCGGCAGAGTAACAGTTGGCCCAGAAAATTCTTCCAAGCAAGGGTAGCTTGCCTTGAGAGGATCTAAGGTAAAGCTGATCTCGGATCGCTGCGAAGATGCTCGTCCTGGTTGGAGGCAAAGGAGCATTATAGGTAACTCCATTAGATACAGCTGAAGAACCACGAGCCAACGAATCATTTCTGATTTGTTGCGTGGTCTTAGGTACTCCATTCACGGAAAACTGATAATTGTCTGAATTGAGAATTTGGCTATTCAACTCGCCGTACGTCAAGTAGCACTCGGTCAAGTCAACGACAGGTGGGTTCCCTGGCATCGCCAATCTCCCATACCCCTTGATCGCTAGGCTAACTTCATCAACCCATCGATTGGCATACTCAGTTGCATTCTCCCATCGTCCGTTAAGAACGCCAGGAGTGACGCTCATATCTGGCCAGTAAACTCGCTGACCGTCGTTCGCCCGAATCCATTGCAGAGCTGGCGATCGGAAGTGGATTGACCGGCGCTTTGCCTGATTCGCCCAAGTGAAGTTGTTGGTTGGCCCAAAGACTTCATCGTAGTAAGAGAAGACTTCGTTCAAGCCCGGAACAACTGCACCTGGCCATTGAATTGATTTTACTTGCCCGTAGAGAGTGTATGAGACGTTTGCAAACTTGATTGGCTCAGTCGTCCAAGAGAATGCCGGAAGGTTCACTTGATTCACCCAAGACGTTCCTCCAGTTAGGTTGGTTGCATTTGAGTTGTCTGGCCTCCATGTTAGTCCGCCGGTTGTGTCCTGCATGACTTGTCCGATCCCGTTCCAGGAACCCGGAGTACCAAAAACCGATGCACCTGGGTGTGCAGCACCTAACTCATTACCTAGTTGAAACCCAATCCTTTGAACAATGTTGGTTCCAATTTTTCCCGTGAATTTGGTTTTTGCTTGCTGGACTGAGTAGTTATTAACGGTCGTAACGAACTTTTGGACTTGAGCTCGAAGCGCTGGCCGATTCGCAGGTACTGGCATAAACCAATCCCTCGTTTTGGGATTGTCGGTCCAGCCGTCATTGTCAGAATATCGGCTTGGAATGCCCGGAGACATGACAAACAATACATTGAGTCCCTCGATAGTTGATTGCAGATTTGGATAAAGAACCTTTCCGGTGATTGCCCCAAGATATCGATCGCTATCTGTTGCAGTTAAGCTTGGGTCTTGGAAGTGTTCCCATAGGTTGGCGCCAACTCTTACCCACGCCCCACGTGGAACAAGAGCAAGCGTTGAATAAGCGCCTTGCCACGGTTGACAATTGGGGTCGGTGTATGGGCGAGCCGATCCGTCGGGACGATATTCAAATGTTCCATTAGGAAGAGGAACGCGGGCAAAATTCTGAGCAACCGAGCTCCCAGGGAATTCAATTTGAAGGCCAAAATGGTCTTTCGCCCAAGATTGTATGGCGGGCGAAGCCTGCCCAAAGCCTAGTGCAGGCAAAGCGCCTAATATAATTGCAAAATAACGCATTAAATTCAATATACAACAAAAAAAACCGGGCTATTTTTTGGTGTCTTTGTGAAAATACTTTAGGTTTTTGAATATTGAATCCTAAAGTAACAAAAAGTCCTTTCATGATGGTCAAAAAAAGCTCGTTTATTTGCTGGTGACTCGCGCATCAATTTACCGATAACTCATATGTAGGGATTCGGTTCTGCCGTGCCTAAGAGTTTAACCATGCCACTGTATGCATATAAAGCGATCGATACTGCCACCGGAAGGGTAGTTCAGTCAACAATAGAAGGAGAATCCGAGCAAAGCGTAGCTGCGAAGCTTAGGGAACAAGCGCTCCATATTGCTGAAATTAAGCCGGCCAAGTCAGGAAAGAGAGCAGGTAAGGGAAAAACCAAACTTAAGCCAAAGTCTCTCGTAGTCTTCTCACGACAATTCGCTACGATGATCGACGCAGGTATTCCGATCCTGCGATGTTTGGATATTCTAGTCGGTCAATGTAAAGATCCTGCCCTGAAGACGACGCTTGAAGTCATTACAGTAGATGTTAAGGGGGGTATGACCCTTACGGAAGCAATGGCGAAGCATCCTGACGTGTTTAACCGACTTTACGTAAACATGATTAAGGCCGCTGAATTGGGCGGTATCTTGGACCTCATTTTAGACCGACTCGCACAATTTCTTGAGTATGAGGCTGAGGTCAAAGGCACGATTAAGAGTGCGATGACTTATCCGGTCCTCGTTCTTGTTTTCTCACAGATAATGCTCTTTGCATTGTTCACTTTCGTACTTCCGAAATTTAAAGACATTTTTACAGGCATGAATGCAGAAATGCCTGCCGTTACTAAGTTCCTCTTTGGAATCGGTGACTTTATGCAGGCCTATTGGTGGGCAATCATCTTGGCTGGTATTGGCGGCTTCTTTGGATTTAAACAATGGATCAAGACTCCGGCAGGTAGATATCGCTGGGACTTCATCAAACTTAGGATTCCGGTTGTTGGCGAACTCACGGTAAAGATGAGTGTCGCAAGATTTTCAAGAACGTTCGGAACTCTCATCAATTCGGGTGTACCTATGATGAGAAGCCTTGAAATCGTTGGCGAGACTTTAGGCAATCTAGTTCTCAGTCAAGCAATTGACGTCACTCGCAACAGCCTTAATGAAGGAAACAAACTTTCCGTACCATTGGCAGCATCCGGACTATTCCCAACCATGGTTACAACCATGATTGACGTTGGTGAAGAGTCAGGTCGACTTCCAGAGATGCTCGTGAAAGTTGGAGAATTTTATGACCAAGAAGTCACTCAGGCTGTAAAGGGTCTGACCTCGATGATTGAACCACTTTTGATCATCTTCTTGGGTTGCGTCGTTGGCTTCATTGCCATCTCGATCATGGTGCCAATCTTCAGCATTGTCAACAACATCAAGTAATTGATTAGGGATTTATTAATGGGGCACAGGATGTGCCCCAAGGGAATTGGATTTAGGGAATGAGTACACAACCGCATCAAAACATGAGCTTCGAGTCAGAAAACCTGGTTCTTCGATATTTAGAAGATCCAAGGGCAGAGTTGAAAGATATGATCATGGTTACCTATTCTGGGCTTGTCGAAAGAACAGCTCGGAAGTTCTCGGGCATAGATGCTTTCGAGGATTTAGTTCAAGTTGGCTATATTGGTCTTTTGAATGCTCTCGCAAAATATGATGCGACAGCCGGAGTGAGGTTCAATACCTATGCGACCTATTTAGTCGCCGGTGAGATTAAGCACTTTCTTCGGGATAAGTCTCAGACAATTCGTCAGCCGGCCTGGTTGCAAGAATTGCGTCACCGAGTTAACAAAGCCGCTGCAGGGTTGCAGACCGAGTTAGGTCGTGCACCAACTGAGCGCGAGATTGCCGATACCTTAGGTGTCAGTGAAAGCTCCGTGCATGAAGTTATTGTTACTCAAGATCTTCTACGGGTTGGATCTCTTGATAGCATGAACGATGCGGAAGATGATGGCGAAAGCGAGGTCGACAAGATTGATGCGGCACAATTTTCCCCTGAACAACTTTCGGTAGAGGATCGAGTTGTGCTTGAAGATGCGATGTCTCAGTTGAGAGACTTGGAAAAGGAAGTACTTTCCATGTTTCATTTTGAAGCTCTTAGTCAAACTGAAATTGCCAGTAAGCTGGATATTTCATGCAACTATGTTTCCCATATTTTGAGGCAGAGTCTTTCGAAACTCAGAAAGATTTTAACTTCAGAAGAAAGAAAGGATCGGGTTCTTAGAACAGCAGACGTTCAAGGCGAAAACGATATTGTTGATAGTAATAGCGGGGCGTATACAGAAGCCTATCTTCGGAGCAGATTAGAAGAGGAACTTCATCGTGCATCATTTGACCATACGCCGGTTGCCGTCGTAATCGTAAAATTCACCGGCTTAGAAGGGCTCCGAAAATTCTACGGGGAACAATCGATTCTGGACTTCCTTTCTGACGCCGCCGATTTCTTTAAGGAGAATCTTCGTCGATTAGATGTTGTAGGTCGCTTTGGGGATCATGGTTTTGCGATCGTCCTTCCAAGTGGAGGAAAAAACGTTCAATTGGTTAAAGATCGACTTTTCGATAGTCTCCAAGATTGGGTTTCGGGACGATATGGAACTACCGGAGCAGTCCAAATCATGGTTGGAAATGCTATGAGTCCTGATCATGGGCGAAGTAGCCATGACATTATTGGGCAAGCAACCAAATCTTTGTCGATACCAGATACTCGGGCAGCCTAATTGGCTGCCGTTGCGACGGCAGTCCATCGAATCGGCTCGTAGAGCCATGCCGTAGTGCGACTGCTTTTTGTCCAAATTAGAACGTAATTGTTGACCGACGAGACGTAGGCATTAGCGGAATGAGTTACTTGCCCACCTGTCTTAAGGTTTTTGACAATGGTATTGTCTTTGCTTCTTAGCACGGCTAGCGAACTTCCATCTGTCAGTTCAACTGACTTTGATCGAGTCTCGAACAAGTTTTTTCGATTTCCGGTTCCAAGGTCAATTTGGCCGACAATATTGGTTCCGTAGCTAGTTGATTCAAGAAAATAGCCGCCACGGAAGTATGAGACTAAGTTGGAGCCTAATGGATTGAATTCAAAAGTACTTTGAGCCTCATTGTATGAGCTCAAACCCCAGGTCTCACCTTGCTTAGAAACAATGGATAGTTGATCTTTCACGATGAACAACTTGTCGTCAATTGGTTTGTATGAAGAACTGAAACCCTTGAAAGTGCCAAGAAACTTGGGTTTCGGATTTGCTTCACTCAAATCGACCATGACGAGAGCTTCAAGCCAAGTTAGTCCGTCTTTTCCGGTCCATCGAGGAACGAAATAGCATTTGGTACCAACCCGCGTGGCTCCACTGAGCGAATCTGAATCCTTGGTTCTCTTCTTTTGTTTGAACAACTCCAAATTCTTAACGATTTGGTCTCGTTGAAATGCACGGGGCGAAACCGCAATATCACCAAGCTTGGTTGTCATGACTTTTTCGCCATCTCTTACGGTGAGGCCCCGGATATCCCATACTGCCCATCGGCTATCTCGTCGGAAGGCAATGTGATCAACCGATGATTCTCTTGCAGGATCTTCATCAGAGTTTACGGACTCGACTTTGCCGCCAATTGTAACGTTTATTTTGTTTCCAATTACTTGGAGCGACGGTAGCTGAGGCGCTTGCGTCTGTAATACTGCACTAAGAATAAAATTGGGGAACATGTGTTGGTAGCCTAAAATGGAATGTAAGGATTGTCACCGGTTCGATGCTGAAGCGAAGCGCTGCAGGGACGGCAAAGTAAACCCTCATAATTGGGAGACGGCTGTGAACGTCAGTCAGATTCTCGGAATTCGAACAATTTGCATGTTTAATGACTATCGGGAACGGATTATTGAATCACGAAGCCCGATCAATCAACCCAAGAAAACTTGATTTTCGTTACTTTACGGTTTCACGCAAAAAGGAATCAATATGCTCAAGAATTGTGTAATGGTTGATCGTTTTGTTCAGATCTATTCCATGTCCTCCTTGATGCAATAAGAATCGTACGGGTACTCCCATATTGATAGCTTTGTTTTCAATCGCTCGGGCCATCGAAATCGAAATTATCTTGTCATTGAGACCGTGAACAATAAATAGGGGTGGTGCACCCTTTTTAATGTCGGTTTGCTCCCCAAAAAGACCGCCCCAAAGATCGACTACCGACCTCACCTTGATGCCTTTTGAGTAGGCGGCCGTCATCGCAATAACAGCTCCGGATGAAATTCCTCCGATGCTGATCTTGTATTTGTCTCCACCATATTTTTCGGCGTTCGTTTCCGCCCACCTAAATGCCTCAATTGCGTCGGTGACTCCGGCACTAAGGGCCTTGCTGATGTCGCCCTTAACGTCTTGTTGAAGCCGGTAATTGATGTCAAAGCAGACGAATCCGCGCTTCGAGAGAAAGCGGCAAAGCTCGCCAGTTTCGCCACCTTTTGAACCTTTGACATACTCTCCGCCATGAATGGCGATAAATACTCTTCCGTTGGGTTGTGCAGGACGATATGCGTCCAAAGTTAGCTTCTTTGAATCCGTAGTCGCATAGACAATGTCATTGTCAACATGCTGAAACATTAGGCTTGCAAGGATGGCAATCATCGTCTTTATTATAATGACGGATGAAGTTCACGATGTATACGAAAACTGTTTGAACTGCAGTTAGTTCTATTTTGACAATACGGCGATTGCATTCTTTGCCTTGTACTTCTTAGCTACATCGAGGGCGGTCTCGCCTGCCTTGTTGCGCAACGACTTTTTCGCTCCGGCTTTTAGAAGTAGCGAGATGTTTTCAGCGCAGTCCGATCGAGCCGCGAAGTGGAGCGCCGTCCGTCCATCCTCGGGACACAGGGCGTTGACTTTCGCCTTGTGGTCGATTAGCAGCTTGAGAATGGTGCTAATCTTGTTCTTGGCCGCATACATAAGTGGGGTTATATGTATTCTTGCGCCTTTTATGTCAAGAATATATTCCGTGTATTTCTCAGTTGATGCACCAAATTTGAGAAGCATCTTCACTTTTTTTGTGGACCCGATTGCGGCGGCCAACGGAGTAACAGAATAATTCATATTCTGTCGATTGACCCAGGGTTTATTTGGGTCGCATCCGTACTGAAGCAGCCTTTCGAACACTTCACCCCATTTGTCACAAACAATCGCTGTATAGAGAACACTTCCGTCATCCTCCTTAAAGTTGGCTCCGTATTCTTTGCACCAGCGGATGCCAGTTAGAACGTTTGCATTGTATTGCGATGACTGCGCCCATGCGACAAGGCCCTGGACATAAAAAATGTGGACTTTCTTCTTTTTGCCATCGGTCAGCTGATCCAAAAGGAACCGAGCACGATCCCAACGACCGTGTGCCATTGCGTCGAAGGCATCAGCTGGGTGTGGGTAAATCTTCTTGTCGGACGCAGGTGTTGCCTGACCTGCCAGTCCGAGGAACAAAAGAGTTGCAATTGTTGACATTAACCAAGGTCTCCATATTTTCTGACACGCAGTCGTATAAAAAAGCGCCCAATCTTTCTATGAGAATTACCCTAATCTTAATCCTAATTCTGCCCATTGTTGCGCATCTATAGGGCTTGGTGCATTCATCAATGGATCGTGACCAGGTCCAGTCTTAGGAAATGCCATGACTTCTCGAATATTCTCCGTATCGGTCAGGAGCATGACGAGTCGATCTAATCCCCAAGCAATCCCACCGTGCGGAGGAGCACCGTATGAAAATGCCTCGAGCAAGTGACCAAATCGTTCCTGCTGAGTTGCCTCTGATATCCCAAGCAACGTAAATATCTGCGCTTGAATATCGGGTCGGTTGATTCGAATGCTTCCGCCGCCCGCTTCACTGCCATTGCAAACCAAGTCGTAAGCCTGAGATCGTACTTTTCCAGGAGCAGTTTCAAGTAGGTGTAAGTCTTCAACCTTTGGCATCGTAAATGGATGATGGGTTGATGACCATCTTTGCCCATCGGCATCCCATTCAAAAAGAGGGAAGTCGAGTACCCACATGTAGGCAAGTTTTTTCGGGTCTCTGAGTTCGCAACGGTTGCCAATTTCGAGTCGAAGCCGATACAAGATATTGTTTCCAGCCTCGTAGCCATCAGCGATGAAGCAAAGGAGGTCGCCTACCTCTGCCTTTGCAGCTGAAATAACCGCCTTGAGCTGTTCAACCGTAAAGAATTTAGCAATTGAGCTTCGGACTTTAAGTCCATTACCAAGGTCTACGCCTTCTCCTTCGGCTTCAATTGCCATCGAAGCCATTCCTTTTGCGCCGAACTCTTTACAGAAGTCCTCGACCACGCCAATCTCTTTCCGACTCAGTCCTGAACCGCCAGGATATCGCACGCCGCGAATTCTGCCCTCAGCTTCAATTCAGCTATTAAATACGCCAAACTCACATCCAGTGACGGCTTCCGTAGCATCAAATAGCTCAAGGCCAAATCGAATATCTGGTTTATCGCAGCCGTATCGATCCATGGCTTCGGCATAAGTCATTCTAGGGAAGTTTTCGACCGGAGCTTTGTCTAAACCAAACTCGGCGATGACTCCGTTAACAACTTTGCGGACCATCTGCTCATTTAATGCGAGGATGTCTTCTTCTACAACAAAGGACATTTCAAGGTCAAGCTGAGTGAACTCTGGTTGCCTGTCAGCACGGCTCGACTCGTCTCGGAAGCACCGGGCAATTTGATAGTAGCGTTCAACACCTGCAACCATCAGCATTTGCTTGTATTGCTGCGGTGACTGAGGCAAGGCGTACCAAAGGCCAGGAGTTTGTCGGTAGGGAATCAGATAGTCTCTGGCACCTTCCGGTGTGGATTTTGTGATGATCGGTGTTTCTACTTCCAAGAACGTTTGTCCGTGAAGGAATTCACGAATCTGCTTGTTGACCGCGGCTCGAATGGCAAGCCCGCGATACATGGATGCTCTCCGGAGGTCAAGGTACCGGTGCTTAATTCGTAAGTCTTCACTCACGGATTCCATTTGAGCTTCATCGCTTACAGGAAAAGGAAGCGGCTTAGAAGCCGAGAGAACTTGGTAGTCGGAAACGATGATCTCAATATCACCGGTTGGGGATTCTGGGTTCTTGTTTTTGTCTGATCGTTCTGCAACAATTCCTGTGAACTCGACAACACATTCGTTTTTGAGTTCAGATCGATTCGCAAATTTCTCTGGGTCAAGAAACACTTGAACCAAACCAGTTCGGTCTCGAACGTCAGCGAACCAAAGACCACCCAAATCACGAACTCGATGGATCCAGCCATTCAAGACGACTTCACTATCCTTGTGCGAAAGTCGAATGTCACCACAGTTATGAGTTCGTTGTTTAAAGGTCATTTTGAACCTAAAAGGATACCTCAGATTAGCTTTGGGTCATCAGTCATCACCTTTCAGTGAAGAGCTTAATCAGCTACGGTAGCATCGCTGAATGGATAAGTGGGAATATCGTTGGCTTCGTGGAGTTGATCCGCTCTCGGATAAGGGAATCGATCAAATTAGCGAGCTTGGACAAGACAGTTGGGAAGCTGTGAACTACACGCTTGGCATATTTGGTAAGCGAAAGCTACTCTAGTCAGCCTATCCGAAAAAAGTGAAGCGGTCCCATCACTTTGATAGAACCGCTTCTCTTGAGAAATCCAGGGTTGCCAAAACTTAGGCGTTATTCTTCTTCTTTCGTCGAACGAGGAGTCCCAATCCGCCGACTGCGAGAGCCGCAACCGATGTTGGCTCTGGAACGCACTGCGTAGGTGGCTTCGGATTGCAGTTTGGAGGCGTTGTATCGCACTTGTATGGGGCAGGATCAGACTTTGGTGGGGTTGTGTCGCAGAATGAGCTCTTCTTTGAACTGGTATCTGAGTTGAGAAAGGTTCCTTGGGCAAAAACGGAAGAAACCGCGACAAGTGTGGTGAGAGAAACGATCCATCGTAGCATATTGAAAATTCCTTTTAAGGCATCCTGCCTATGGAATTAGTAAGTTGCAGAAGGTGTGCCAAAGCGCAATATGCTTCCAAAACTAGGTACAAAGACGGTTGAATTTGGCTACGTCAGATCGTTCTTGAGTCTGTCGCAGAATTCTTGGAGGCAAACAGAAGTATCTCGCCATGGCGATATTCCGGCTGCTTTGAGCTTTGACGTATCCAGGACGCTGTAGGGTGGCCGTTCGGCGAGAGTTGGATACTCGCTGGTCGGAATTCCCTCTATTGAAATCTTCTCGCCAGTCCACAATGCCAAGGTCTTTTCAGCGAATTGCTCCCAGGACATTGGTTCATTCCCGGCTGCATGATAGATACCGGTTGTTAATCCTTTTTCAATTGCATCGGCACAAGCCATAGCTAAGTCAACGGTATACGTCGGGCAACCAATTTGGTCATTGACTACGCGCAATGCTTTTCCTGCTTCGTGAGCCTTGATGATGGTTGTAGGGAAACACTTGCCGTAAACACCATACAGCCAGGATGTCCGAAAGATGACTGCGTCTTGGGTCATAGCTTCGATGTACCTTTCGCCACCAAGCTTTGTTTGACCATACGTTCCTAGCGGATTAGTTTCGTCTGTCTCTACGTAAGGCTCGCCCTTTGTGCCGTCAAAAACAAAGTCGGTTGAGATGTGAAGAAGCCGAGGTCCATTTTCTAACCGCTCGGCCAGATTCAATGCCCCTTCCTCATTGATGTCCCAAGCCAATTCTGGTTCTTCTTCGGCTTTGTCAACCGCCGTATAAGCTGCACAGTTGATAACCCAATCGTGCTTTTTCTTACTGAGTTCAGGACTTTCCTGGACCGAGCGATGATTGGTTAGATCCAGGTCTTTTGATGAGAATGCAGTAACGGAATGATTTCTATCCGTTAGAAGTTTGACCAGATCGCGTCCTAACATGCCACTGGCACCCAGGACAAGAACCCTCACTGTCGGCGAACCTCAATAGACCAATCTTCGATGTCTAGATCTGGATCTGGACAATCTGCTGAGAGTGGTTCGATAAAGTTAAATCGGACATTGTCATAGATTCCCGTGGTTGCTAGTGGAATCTTTACTGGTTCATTAAACTCAGTTTGAAGGTTTGTATTTCCCAAGCAATCAATGAGGCGGGTGCTACCGTTTCCTTGATCCAGCTTCTTATTCATGGTCAAGAAATTAGCCTGAATCACCTGAATCTGACTAGCCAGTGCCGGAGTATCCGCCAATTGGTTCACGGAAAGCTCGAAACCAAGCGTTCGAGAGCCAGTGGTCACATCAACAGTATTGATTGGCGCCCCGATTTGATCATAAAAAACCAGAGAGCTGTCTCGGAATTTGTACAACGTGTACTGTTGGGTGTCAGGAGTCCACAGCACGAAGAATTCAACATTGCCTTGCACAAAACCGTTGGCAGTCGGAAACTGAAGAGTTGGAATGGGGCCGTCTCCGACGGGGTTTGGATCAACTGATGTTCGAATAGGAAAAACGTATACGTAGCTTGGATTAACCTCGCCTCGGACGGTCATTCGAAAGATGATTCTTGTCGCATCTGGGGTAAAAGTTGTCGGGAACTTTGCGCAACCACCAAGGGAAACCAGCGCCAACAGCCCGAGTCCAAAGAGCCTCAAACGACTCCTCCGGTCCAATACAAAATTCTATGGCATTCTTCGCAGTTCACGATTCGATCATCCTTGATTGATTCAATAACCTTTTCAGAAACTTTGGTTCCACATTCTTCACAAGTTTGTTGTCTTGTGACAAGTGCTACCCCGATTCCATGATGCTGTTGTTTGCTGGCTTCGTACTTAGCAATCAGAGTTGGGTCGATACCCTGAAGGGCTTTGGGGCGAAGGGCTGAAAGTTCTTTATATTTAGTTTCGAGTTGCGCCTTAAAAATGACTGCTTTGGCTTTCCAGTCATCAAAGGTTTTGGTCTTCTCGGTGAGTAAAGCTTGCTGGCTTTTAAAGTCCTTCGCGGCAACTGCGACATCATCCCATACGGACAGCAAACGCTCTTCGTTGGTGTCCTTTTGCTTCGCCAACTGTTTCTTTTGGGTCTCGTATGCCTCAACCTCTTTGGCATTAGTCACCGAGCCAGAGAAAAGCAGTTTGTCGATATGTGTGACTTTGTCGTCAATCTGCTGGTTACTGAGTTCAAGATCCTTTTGCTCGCCATGAACCGCGTGGTACTTATCCTCAAAAACTTTGACGTGCTTGGCGAAGCTTTCTAGCTCAGCTTGAAGCTTCTTGCCTGCCTCTAGTGAAGCTGCCTTTTTCTTGATTTCGAGAATGCCAACGTCGATAAGGTGAAGCTTGTAAAGCCTCGTGAGGTCGGCTGATGCCATACAATTAGATTACTTGAATCCTTCTTAAACCGTGCAAACAGAAAAACTAATTTCCGCTATTTAGTCTTTTTTCTAGATCAGCAAGTGCCTTTTCTGCTTCACCTTCGGTTGCGCCAGGAGCAGCCGCTGCGACACCACCATCGGTAACGCTGACTGTTTGAGTAGCATCGACAGTAATAGGAGCTGCCTTCAGACCCAATCGTTGCTCAAGCTTTTCAAGTTCCGACTCTGCTTCCATGTCTCGCGATGAATCTTCAAGTTGCATCATCTTGCCGGTTAGCGACTCATTTTGCATTTCTTGTCGAGCCGATGCCTCGCTTTGCTTTTCTCTAATTCGGTCGGTAACTGCACCAAAACCTTCAAATTGATTCTCGAATGTCAGGCCATCAAGAGCCTTGGTGATGGAATTTTGAATTTGGGCTTGTTTCCATTGAGTTTTGAGAACCATTGCTTCAGCCGTCTTTTTGCGGACTTCTTCTTGCTGTCGCTTGATACCAATCTTAATTTGCTCAACGGTTTGAACTGCCTGGTCGTAGCTGCCTTGAACATTTGCGATGCTGGCATCAACGTTCATCTTCTCACGCATCAATTGAGTCGCCATTTCGCGCTTGTCTTGTTTCAACGCCATGGTTGCTTGGGTCTCGAGTGTCTGAGACTTACGCTTTTGGTCGTTAAGCATATTTTCAAGCATGTTCTTCTGCGTGATGGCTTGAACCGCCTTCTCCTGATTTGATTGGAGGGCGACTTGCATGTCACGTTTGGCTTGCTCGAGCATCATCTCAGGATCCTCAAGCTTGTCCATAGTTTTGTTGAAGAGACCTTTGAGCCAGTTTATAAAGCGATTCATTGAGATTCTAAATTCCAGAAAAGAGTTAGTCTTCCAATTATACACATTCGGTTGAACCGAACGATAGGTTGCAAGACCCGGTAAAGAATGGTTTTTTGTACCTAGCTGTTTGGAACAATTGCCCCATCTTGCTTGAGAGTTTCCTTGATCGTCTTGATTTCGATGATCTTGAACTTTCCTCCAATCTTTTTCCAAGTGTCCTCGACGGTGGTGACTTGGTCGAAAGTGCTGTCCTTGCCACCAACATTAATTACAAATGATTGGATCGTTAGTACGGTGCAAATGGTTTTTCCTGCTTTTGTCTTAGAAGCGACAACTTGAATTTTGCAAGAGTTAACTTTTTTAACCATTTTCATTTGAGGCTCAACCATGTCGGTCATTTGCTTGTAAGTAACGACCTTGCCTTTTCGCGTGGAAACACAGCCAGGATCGACATAGCTTAGCCACAACTGCATCATCGCTTTTGAATCTTTCTTGAGTACCGCAGCTTGCACCTTGGCATAAGACTCTGAAATCGACTTATCGAGTGCGAAAACACTGGTGGAAATTGATGCCAATATGACGAATGCAATAGATCTCGACAACCCTTTCATTGTTCACAAATATAGCCCAATTTGGGCCTTAATTGAGTGGCGTGCCATTCTGAGATGATGATTCTTTCAAGATTTTGCTTTCTCTGATCTTCCATCCCGACAATGTTTTGATCCACGTGTCTTGACTAATCGTTGTGCCCTTAACCCGGTTCTTTCCAGATTCATCAAGGAGAACATCGTAATTGGTTTTGATAGTGAGTCGTAAGTCCGTGCCCACTTCCTTAACCCCAATGATCTTGTTTGAATTGGAATTGAACTTATAGATTCGACTTAATTGATCATTGTTCTGGGCAATTGTTGCGTTAAGATCAAGACTATTTCGCATTGAATCGACATAGACAAAGCAACTTGATGCATTCTTGCGCGTGAGCTTTTCAAGCCTCGATTTTTCTCTGGTCATCGAGAGTCGAGAGATTTTGTCGTATTTTGCCTGAATGATATCGCGAGGCTGTTGCTGAGCAAATTTCTGACTGGCGAGAGCAAGTGGCAAGATAAGGCAAAGGGTTCGGGCGTTTTTCATGAGGTGAATAACTTTCGTATGATTCTGTATGCCTGCAATATTCGCGCCATAGTATTCTAGAAGCTTCATTTCTATGCGTCTAACGCGTGTACGTATTTACGGATTCAAGACTTTCGCAGAAAAAACCGAGTTCAGTCTCGATGGCGGTGTTATTGCCGTTGTCGGGCCTAACGGTTGCGGGAAATCTAATCTCGTCGATGCGATTTTGTGGGGATTAGGTGAAGGAAGCATCAAGCATCTGCGTGCATCGTCGTCGCAGGACGTAATTTTTAGTGGCTCTCAAAACAAGAAGCCGGTTGGATTTGCAGAAGTATCCCTATGCTTTGATAATGAAGATGGCACCCTACCGATCAATGCAAGTGAAGTATGGATAACCCGGAGGCTCACACGCGGTGGAGACACCGATTATTCGATCAACCGTCAGAGTTGCCGTTTAAAAGATGTTCTGGAACTGCTTGCCGATTCTGGTCTGGGCCGCGCTGGATATGCGATTGTTGGTCAAAAGGAAATTGATCAAGCGCTTTCGGCGTCTGCCGAAGATCGTCGAGCGTGGATAGATGAAGCAGCCGGAGTTCAGCGATATCGTACGAGAAAGATTGAAAGCCTAAGGAGGCTTGCTGCTGCAAAGGATAGCCTTGTTCGAGTTGACGATATCATTCGTGAACTAGAATCGCAACGCGAGCCATTGCGTGAAGAAGCAGAACTCGCAATTCGATATAAGCAACTGGACGGTGCCCTGAGAGAAGTCGAAATCGGTCTTTTAATCCGTGATTTCTGCAATGCCGTTCATGAACTCCAGGCGCTTGAAGAAAAGATTTCGAATTCGGCTGATCTGGTCGAAAAAGAGCGAATCCTTGCCAGCAAGTTGGAAAAAGACTTGGAAGAAGATCGGGGGCGAATAGAGAGCCTTGACTTTGGAATTGAACGAGCCCGATCCTCTCACCAGGAGCAAATGACGCTCCAAGAGCGAGCCGAAGCCAACGTTAAAATAACTGAAGAAAAGATTGCATCGCTAATCGCCCAAGAGAAGAACCTTAAGGAAGACGCCTCAACGATCTCCAACCGACTTTCAGAGTCCGCCAAAGATGCCGAACTTGCCAAGAAAGAGGCTGCAGAAGAACTTGAAGGCTTAGAAAAAATTCAAGCCGAATCTGCTGGTGCTTCAAGTGAATCCAAAAAGCTCTCGGATGAATTGAGGCAAGCAGAAAAGGCGCTCAATGATGCCCGCGAAAAGAAAACTTTGCGGATGAAGTGGGAAGCTGAGAGTGAAGCTCAAGAAGGACGAGCAAGACTTCTGCGGCGGGAAATTGAAGGAATCAATAAATCCCTGCCTAAGCTCGTCGAAGACATTGACGTTGCCAGAAAAGCGTTCGCATTGGTTAGTGAAACTCTTGAAGCCCTCGACGGAGATCTCAATCGGCTCTTGACTTCAAACGACATAGTAAAGCGGGAAGAAGATAAAGAGTCCTCAGTTCTTCGCGAATCACTTTCCGAGCGAGCAAGTCTAGAGGGTCGGCGGAGGGGAATTGAAGCAACCCTTGATGCACACGAAGGACTTTCGCAAGGCTCTAGAGCGGTTCTAGAGGCGAGGGACCGAGGCTTAATCAAGGGAAGTTTTGAATCGGTTGCCGACTCAATCGATGTTGACAAAGATTTGTCGTTGGCTATAGAAACCGCGTTAGGTGCATCGGCAAATGACCTGATTGTAGACACCGATCACGAAGCGAAAGCCGCGGTTCAGTGGTTAAAAGAAAATCGGGCAGGTCGATGTACGTTTCAGCCGATCTCGTTAATGAGGCGGCAAGATGTAAATTCAGACTTGCGAAAGGTTTTGAATGAGAAAGGCGTAATCAACCGAGCTTCTGAGCTAGTTCGATGTGAGTCGCGAGTACTGCCGGTTATTGAAAGCCTTTTGGGCAGAATCGTGATCGTCGATACCATTGATGATGCTCTCAAACTCGCAAAGACATCCGGATGGAATCGAATGGTCACCCTGGACGGGGAAGTGATTCATTCAAGTGGTGCAGTAACCGGTGGTCTTTCTCAGCGCCAAGGATATGGCGTGGTTCAGCGTCGAGCTGATCTGGCGGAGTTAGAAAAGGAAATTGCCCAAATCGATAATTTGATTGCAGGAGCAGATAAGAGAAAGCAGGACAGGCTGAGGCGAATTGAAGAGACGGATGCTTTAATCCAAGCAAATAAAGTCGCTCGAAAAGAAGCAAAGGAGCCGGTCGAAGAAGCCGAGCAACTCCTGCGAGCATTAGAAGAAGAGCATCGCGACGCAGATCGACAGCTTTCAAAAGCAAAGCATGAAGTCGAACAAATTGAAAATGCCAAGCTTGGGGGAATTGAAGATGTCAATACCGCCGAGTTTGAAGCAATTCGTGACGAATGCCTCAAGAATCTCGCATCAAAATCTGCCAATGTTGAACAAGCAGAACTCCGACTCAGGGAAGCCCAGGAGCGAACAAGGCAGGCTCAGATTCGACAATACGCTGCCGAGAAAAGGCTGGAATCAGCTCAAGAAGCGGAGCTTCAGCGAGGGCGGAGGCTCGATAATCTTGGACCTGAACAAGAAAAGCTGAAAAAGCTTGTTGCTGGAATTCGAGCCGAAGCTGAAGCCCACGGCAAAGAAAAGCAAACTCTCATGGTCAAGCTGACGGCTCTTACAATGGAGAGGCGAGAACTGAGCGAAAAGAACCTGTCGCTCCAAGACGCGCTCAAGAATGCCCGAGCAAATGTGATGTCGCTTAGCGAATCAAACCATCAGAACGAATTGGCCCGTGCAAGAGCCGAAACAAAGCGGGCAACCTTGGCCGAACGACTGATGGACGCTTATGCACTCAGTGAAACCGACGCATTGGCCCAGGAGAGCATGCACGAGGTGCCAAGCGATGTACAAACTGTCGTTGGTCGCCTTCGAAGAGAAATAAAAGCAATGGGCGACGTTAATACTGGCGCCATCGAAGCATTTGAGCGATTGAGCGAAAGATTCGAGACATTGAGTCTTCAGCGAGACGATATTCTCCACGGAATCGAACAAGTGGAAGCTTCGATTCATGAGCTAGACAAGTTGACTCGGGACAAATTTGTCACGACATTTGAAGCAGTCAAAGCAGAATTCTCCGTCATGTTTACGAAGCTGTTCGGGGGAGGCTCGGCAAGCATTGAGCTCACTGATCCGCAAAAGGTACTTGAGAGCGGTGTCGAAATCGAAGTCCAACTCCCGGGCAAAAAACGTCAACCTCTGCAATTGTTATCGGGTGGAGAGAGGTCTCTTTGTGCTTCAGCGTTCTTGTTTGCTTTGCTGACTGTCAAACCTGCCCCGCTGGTTGTCCTTGACGAGGTTGACGCTCCGCTCGATGGGCGAAATGTTGAGCGATTTGCGGCAACCCTCGAAGAGTTCTCCAAGTCCATTCAGTTCATCGTTATTACCCACAATCCCGCCACAATTGAGATCGCACCAAACTGGCTTGGGGTTACCATGCAGGAACCTGGTGTTTCAACGTTGGTACCAGCCAAGCTTTCCGACTCCAAAGCGGTCGTCCAGCATGAAGCTGCGATACAATTGTCATAGGCTTTTTATTGAACAACATTGAACACTGCTTTCATGGCGGATCTTTCTGGAGGAAATTCGGAAACCAGTTTCATCAATTGCCTTCCGAATCAGATGCAATCAACGCAGACGTGCTCGATTCGTGGTTTCCTCCCTCTCCACTTGTGATCGATTCACTTCGTCAATATGAGCCATGGATCCACAACACTTCTCCGCCAACATTTGCCGAAGGTTTAGTTGCCGCAATAGCGGGAAAGTATCAAATATCGGAAAGCGAGGTTTTAGTCGGTGCTGGTTCTTCTGCGCTATGGTTTCTTTTTGCCTTAAGGCAACTAAGCCACAAATCCAAAGTCCTCTTGATTGAACCAAGTTACGGCGAGTATTTTCACATGTGTAACAACGTCGTACGATGTGAAGTCGAGCAGATCGTAACTCCTTTGAGCAAGAACTTCCACCTTGACCTGGATGAATGGACCCAAAAGCTCAACTCGGAACACTTTGACTTGGCAGTGCTGATCAATCCAAATAATCCCACCGGAATAGGAATATCTAAGGATGAAATTCTCAAGGCATTATCGAAGGTTCCACTTAACACTCATGTCCTTATTGACGAAGCTTATATGGACTTTTGGGATCCGAATCAAAGTCTTTTGTCTGGATCACTGCCACCAAATGTTACGGTGATTTCTTCGTTTTCAAAGCGGTTTGCCTTGAGCGGCCTACGAGTCGCCATGCTTCGTACATCTTCGGAAATAAGGGAGAGCCTTGCTCAGCGAACGCCCCCTTGGGCGGTTTCGTTGCCTTCTCAAGTTGCTGTCTGTGCAGCATTGAAGGACAAAGAATATTACAGGCAAAGGTATATCGAAACAATGAGTCTTCGCAGTCGACTCAAGCAGGGGCTGGAAGATAGTGGCTATCTGACAGTGGACAGTTGCGCAAATTGGCTTATGATGCAAGTTTCTGATGCGGAGCGTTTTTGTCGACAGATGGAGTCGAGAAATTTGTACGTTAGAAACATTGGTTTGACTGCTCCGTCACTGGGCAATGAATGGATTCGAATTGCGGTTAAAGATCACATAACCAACATGAAAATGCTCGATACAATCGGTTAATCGGTTAGTGCCAACAAAGCGAACGTGCAAAGCCAATGTTCACTCATGTAATTTGATTCAAGGTGAGGCATTGCTGCCTCAAAATGTCGATCTGCTGATGCCGATGCAGTTTCTGCAATTGAAGGAACGTGCTTAGCTAGATTTCGCCAGCACCAAGCCCGACTGAAATTGAGACCATCAAGGTGTCCGATTCTTCCATCGCTTCGGTGGGATACTTCGACAGGATTGAGCAAGTTCGTTGGAAGACTGGGAATATAATCCAGAAACCAAGAATTAAACTCACTCGTTGGCAATACCCTTGCCATTAGGAGTGCTTCAGTCAAGGTTGGCGAAAGGAAATCTTCTCCACTGGGCTCAAGCCCTGGAGCGGCTAAATCTGAAACATAACATTCTCGTGACCAATTAAAGATTGCAGATTTGAGTTCAGAGTCATGATCGATTGCCCACTCGTTCGCTAAGATTAATGCGAATGCCGTATTGCTGTGGGTTCCAGATCGAACGGGAAATGTGAGTCGAGAAAGATACTCTTTCAGGCGAGATGACAGAAGGACCGCGATCGGTTGGAGAACATTGGAGAAATGTATGTTCTGACGCCTGACTTCTTGGTGAAGCGCAAGAAACCAAGCCCAACCATAAGGACGTTCAAACATTGGATGAGCGGTCAGATATCCCATTTCACTTTGAGCATTTTCTAATGTAAACGCGATTTCGGCTCGACCAACAATTTCTGAAGCCATATTGGGGAAAAGGCGAGCAATTCTAAAGAGTTGCCACCACCCATGAACACAACTATGCCAGTCAAAACTTCCGTAGAAAATAGGGTGCAATGTGCTTGGAGAGAGTTTCTCGGGACCTTCAAGAACGTGAACTAACCCATGGGGATATTCCTTCGAAACGTGTCCGAGTGTAGATTGAGCAAATTGGGCTGCAAGTTCAGGACTGATCTCGACGGAAGGCACAATTCATATTGTACGCTCGGAAAGATTTGCACAAGTTGGGCAAATGAGAAGCTATCTAAAAACGTTACGAGCTGAACAAATGTTATCCTGGTGATTGCAATACAAGGACAATGCAACTTACTAAGAAGCCGGATCGTCCTCATTAACAGACAAATCAAATGGAATCTCCATCCCTACCTCGAACAACGAATGGTCCCCAACCAATTCATCCCGCAATTCAGAAGGTTTGGATTTTTTCAAATATGATTACGTTTCTCGTACTTGGAATCCTCACTTCAATCGGAGAGTTTGCGCTCATTAAAACGATTCCGTTGCCTTGGCCGATTCCGATCTTTATGCCTCTGTTGTGGATAGTGATCGGCATATTGAACGCGCGTTTTTTAAAGCGCCAGTGGGAAAGGTGGAACTATGAAGTCACCGAACATGAAGTCATTCTCTCATGGGGAGTTTGGAATCAGACAAAGCGATTCGTTCCAAGAGATCGGGTCCAGCACGTAGATATCACGTCCGGTCCAATTGCGCGACACTTTGGATTGGCTCATGTCCACCTTTACGTTGCGGGTGCCCACGGAGCCGTTGGTGGAATTCCCGGTCTCACTCCCGAAGAAGCCGAAGATCTGAGAAGCATGTTAGTGGAGACCCAAGCTGAACATGTTTGAGACCCCACATCGCTTACATCCAGCCGCCATCGTAATCAACTTTGGGGTCTATTTTATCGCTACCGTGCGGAGTCTCGCCGCACCATTAATTGGGATATTCATTACTGGAAAGGAATCGTCCGCAAATTTCATGTCCATCATGATCGGAGGAGGAATTGCCGTAATTGGAGGAATTTCTCTCATCGGTCCAATCCTCAATTATTTTTCGACGACGTTCTTCATTGAAGGCGATGCCCTCGTCATTTCGAGCGGATTTATATGGCGAAAGCGACGAACCATTCCTCTCGCTCGAATTCAAAACGTCAATATTGAACGAACGATCTGGCATAGATTTCTAAAGGCAGCAAAAGTGAAAGTCGAAACCGCTGCAGGAGCTAAATCAGAAGGAGATTTGACCGCTCTTTCGGTCGAAGATGCAAACAGACTTCAATCCGTTTTATTGCAACGCAACCAAACAACTGATACAGTCGAGCCAGAAACGAAGCCCGAACCCCTTTATCAACTCTCTCCGAAACAAGTCATCCTGGCCGGCGCTCTTGGCAACCGAGCAATCTATATCTTTGGAAGCATCTTTGCAGTGTTCCAGGCTGAAGGGGCTCATCAGTACTTTAGGCCGATCTTGAACTACATACAACGTTTGGGACCTGCTGCCTCAATCCTTGCCGGAGCAGGAATATTTGTCGGCCTGGTAATTATCGGCTGGCTAGTATCAATAGGAATATCTGCAACTCGATACTACGGATTTCGCATTGAGAAGCATGAAAGGGGAATTCTCATCACCCATGGTCTTATCACGCAATTCAAAAGTGTCGTTCCTGTAGGCCGAATTCAAGATGTCCGAATTGTTGAACCTATTTTGTTTAGGCTCCTCGGATATTGTGAAATTTATGCGGACACCGCCGGATCATTCGACAAGAAAGACGAGGCATCAGCAAACAAAATCTGCCCGATATTGTCGGAAAGGGAAGCCAGCAAGATTGGAAAGCTTTTGATGCCAGAATTTGAGTTCGAATCCCTCAGTTGGCGACAAGTGAGTAAGAAAACCATTGCCCGACATGCGGCTAGACACTTCGTCCAATTTTTGATCCTCATTTTCGTGCCTCTTGCAATTTGGCTGAAGTGGTATTCCCTCATTTTCATTGCGCCGATGGCCATCTTCAGTTGGGTAACTGGCCTCGTTGCCTACCATTACGTTGGCTATTCGTGGACGAACGACATTCTTGCTGCCCGTCGTGGTGTCTTTCGTAAACAAGCTACGATCATCCCCTTTGATCGTATTCAGCACTATACAATTAACTCCTCATACTTTCAACGGCGACTCGGATTGGCAACGGTTACAGCGGTGAGTGCGTCGACCGGAGGACATTCGATTCACGTGGCTGACGTTGATATTAAAGCTGTAGATGGCTTACGCGAGACTATTGCTGTCTCCATCCAGAGCCATTTAGGTTCGAGAAAAAGTGGCCTATAGCCATTGAGATATTTGTTGCGAATTCCAACAAGATGCAACCATTCTGGTATTCTGTACGTAAGCAACCATTGAGTGTATGAGGCTCAAGTGGTTTAATGCCATAATAGTAACAGCAATGGGAAAAACAGTAGGAATTGATCTTGGAACGACAAATTCAGTCGTTGCAGTAATGGAAGGCGGAGAGCCAGTCGTCATTAGTACAGCTGAGGGTTCACGAACATGTCCAAGCGTTGTGGCATTCAAAAAGAATGGCGAGCGCCTTGTCGGTGCACCTGCAAAGCGACAAGCTGTTACCAACTCAGAAAATACAATCAGCTCCATTAAGCGATTTATTGGTCACCAATACGGAGAAGTCTCTGGTGAGCAAAGCCGGATTTCATATAAGCTCAAAGCTGGAAAGAATGGTCAGGCAAGCGCCCATATTCCTGCCCTAGATAAGGACCTTTCTCCGGAAGAAGTTTCTGCAATGATCCTTCAAAAGTTGAAGAACGATGCAGAGGCTTATCTCGGCGAAACTGTCGATCAAGCAGTTATTACGGTTCCTGCTTATTTCAATGACGCCCAAAGAACTGCAACGAAAAATGCCGGCGAAATCGCAGGACTCAAAGTTCTCCGAATCATCAACGAGCCAACCGCTGCATCCTTAGCCTACGGTTTAGATAAGAAGGCTAACGAAACTATTCTTGTCTTTGACCTTGGTGGTGGAACATTCGACGTATCTGTCCTTGATGTTGGCGAAGGAGTTTTCGAAGTTCGATCCACGAGTGGCGATAGCCACCTTGGCGGAGATGACTTTGACAACAAGATTGTTGACTTCCTTGCTTCCGAATTTAAGAAGGAACAGGGCGTCGACATTCTGAAGGACTCTGCTGCCGTACAAAGGCTCAGAGACGCCGCCGAGAAGGCAAAGATCGAATTGAGTACTCAGATGAGTACCCAAATCAACCTTCCGTATATTACTGCAGTTGACAACGAACCGAAGCACCTCGATCTTACAATGACGAAGGCGAAGTTCGAAGAGTTGACATCTGATCTGATGGACCGGGTTAAGAAACCGTTCTTTCAAGCTCTTGAGGATGCAAAGCTTAAGGCGAGCGAGGTTGATGAGATCATCATGGTTGGTGGTTCAACTCGAATGCCGCAAGTTCAAGATTTGGTTAAGCAATTGACCGGCAAGGAACCGAATCGTTCGGTAAACCCAGACGAAGTAGTCGCGATTGGCGCGGCAATTCAAGCTGGTGTCTTGGGCGGAGAAGTTAAGAACATTGTTCTTCTCGACGTCACACCACTCTCATTGGGTGTTGAAACTCAGGGCGGAATTTTCGACAAGCTTATTGATCGAAATACAACGATTCCTACCAAGAAGAGTAGAATCTACACGACCGCGACTGACAATCAGCCGGAAGTAGAAATTCACATTCTTCAAGGTGAGCGCCCAATGGCCCGTGACAATAAGTCGATTGGTCGATTTCACCTGGCCGGAATTCCTTCGGCACCTGCCCGAGTACCGCAGATCGAAGTTACATTCGATATCGACGCAAATGGCATTCTCCATGTTGGAGCTCAGGAGAAAGCTACTGGAGCCAAGCAAAGCATTACCATTACCGGTTCAGGCAACCTCAACAGGGATGATATTGAGCGAATGGTTCAGGACGCCGAAGCGAATGCCGAAGCTGACCGACAATTCCAGGAACTAGCCGAATTGAAGAACAAGGCTGACCAACTTACCTATCAGACCGAAAAGACCCTTAAGGATGCCGGCGACAAGATTGAGGAAGGCATGCGACAAGATGCGACCGAAAAGATTGAAGCCGTTCGAAAGGCAGTTGTTTCTGGCTTTGAAGAGGATATCAAGTCTTCGTATGCCGAACTTGAAACTGTCTCTCACGCGATCGCCGAAAAGCTCTACGCTGATTCAAGCGCAGGCGGCGAACAGCAGCACGTCACGGGAGAAACAACGCACGACGCGGATGCAGAAGAAGTGATCGACGCAGAGTTCAAAGAAGAGAAAGAAGAAAAGACTGAAAAGTAAAGTCAGTATAAAAAGAGCCTCCTCGAAAAATCGAGGAGGCTTTTTTTGTTGGTTAGTCCTGAGATTTAGCCGCCGCCCTTTGCAAAATCAAGAACTTTTTGTTTGATCTGAGTCGCAATATCAATTGGCTTATCGGCGGTGTATCCAATAACGAGAAGAGCCATTTCATCCGTGGTCTGCTCGCCCCAGGTAACGGCCTTATCCGTCTTGTAAGGATTTGCTTCCGAGTTGTCGTAAATCGCTTCTACCGCGATCTTCCAGCCTTTCTTCACGTCCATTGGTTCTTTAAGGGCGTACACCAACTGCCAGTTAAAATCCCACTTGTCAACGAAGACTAGCGGCACTTCGGTACCGTCGGTCTTGATGAGCTTGGCTTTCATGGATTTACCGAGCAAATGCATGTGTGGCATGACGGTATAGATTGTCGCATCCGCTGGAATTGTTTCTCTCCAAGCCACCTTATGGTCGGCTACGCCAACCGGGATCTTAAACATGGGGTTTGCACACCATAGGATGTCAACTTCTTTTTCTGGCTTGACCTTTGTCGTATAGAGACCCATTTTTGTCTGGTCAACTTCATCTTTACCGCTTTTATGGTAGTGAACTTGCATGACGATCTTGGTGCCTGGCTTAACCACAAATGCGGTTCCGGGAGCGGTCTTTCGCACTGTCACTCCTGGTGCCCAGCCCCCAAGCGAACCGCTAGGAACCGTGCCAATACCACCTCCACCGGATGTATAGCCTTCTTGACCATCTTTGTTGCGCTCCACAAGCCTAACTGAGCGTCCAGCCGCGTCCAAGAAACCAATTACATGGTGGACAATCTTGCGGTTACCAGGCTTAACGTCCATAGCTGTAACATAGACTGGATCGGTGTTCTTCAGGTCGAAAACAAAGTTTCGGTAAACGTCCTCACCCTCCGGGCCTAGGTTAAACGCTTTAGATGGCGACAGAATCACATCTGGTTTTCCGAGATCCCATTCGTTGCTAAAAACTTGAGGCTTTGGTTCTTTCTTTGCATCACCGCGCTTTGCCCCAGATTCTGACCATGACTTAAGAATGGCTAGTTCGTTATCGGTAAGTCGATTCTCATCCTTAAATTCTCCATAACCGTGTACTGCCTTCCAAGGTGGCATTCGCTTGCCTTCAGTTGCGCCAACAATGTTTGTGCTTTGCTTCTTAGAAGCTTCGTACCCGACCAGCGAAAACGGACCGGCAGCACCCTCGTGGTGGCAAGAAGTGCAGTGATCATTCAGAATGGGCGCAACATGCTCGGCGTAAGTTACATTTTTGGGGACTTTGATGCTAGAAGATAGTCCAGTTTGGTTTGCGCTTAATCCGAAGCCGATGGCAACTAATCCGGCAGTACCTGCAAAAACGAAAGAATTTCGCATATGAACAGTTTATACGCGTAAAGGATGGAATAGGTTTATGTAGACTCATTAAAAGATGAACAACAAGACCGCACTTGTTACCGGTAGCTCAAGAGGAATTGGAGCAGCAATTGCTCGTCAATTGGTGAAAGATGACCGAAATGTCATCCTGCATTGCAGTTCAAATCGATCGGAAGCTGAGAAGTTAAAGGAAGAGTTGGGGCAACGGTGTCTCGGAGTCGTACAGGCAGATTTAAGAAGCGAAGTTGAGACGAGAAGGCTTTGGAATGAATCAAAAGGTCTTGGCGATATTGATTATTTGGTAAACAATGCTGGCATCTATGTTCAATGTCCTTTTTCCGCCCTCGAAGACGAATGGCGAACATCGAGATCGGACATGATGAGGGTCAATTTTGAAGCACCATCTGAATTGACGTATTACGCTTTGGAAGACTTTAGAAAGCGGGGAAGTGGAAAAGTGCTCAATGTTGCGAGCAGAGTTGGTTTTCGAGGAGAAGCAAATGCTGCTTTCTATGCGGCATCAAAGGCAGCTTTGATCAACCTCACTCGAAGCCTTGCCGTCGAATACGCTGCGTCAGGAATTCAATTGTTTGGCTTGGCGCCTGGTTGGGTCGATACGTCTATGGCTCGAGATGGGATGGAAGATAGGTTGCCAGAAATCTTGGCGACGATTCCGATCGGTAGAATGGGAAGCCCAGAGGATTGTGCATCGGCTGCTTCTTATTTATTAAGCGACGCCGCCAGTTACCTGAGCGGCGTCGTTATTGACATCAATGGTGCCAGTTACTTCCACTAATTTTTGACTGAGATAATATCAACCACGTATTCAAGTGGTTGTCCGGCAGGAATCTGTCCGGTTGGATTTGGTGACCCTGGGGGCCAAGAAATCTTTCTTTGCCCTCCAGCTTGCATTCCGAGAACGGCTTCCTTAAAGCCCGGAATGAGCTTGGCAACCGGATTTTCTAGACCCTTTTCTTGGTCATCGAAAACCTTGCCCGATAGATATGTTCCTTTGTATTTGAATTTGATCGTACTTTGCAAAGTAACTTTTGGACCGGTTCCAACTTTTGTATCTTCGGCCTCAATCTCAAGTTGGGCACCGCCCTTGTAAAGCTTGACAATTTTGACAATAAAAATCAGGTCGGACTTTGCTGGAATCTTGGGCGGCTGACCTTCAGTTCCGTAAGCAAGACTCCATGGAACGTTGATTTTTCGAACCATTCCTTCTTTGGTACCAACAAGACCTTGATCCCATCCTTTAATTACCGCGCCATTGCCGATTGTAACGGAGTAAGGTTCTTTCTCGATGTTTGGCTTCAAATTTTCATCCATGTTGGAGTCAAAAACTACACCGTCGGTGAACTTTCCAAGATACAAAACCATGACCGTATCGCCTTTCTCTGCGGCGGGACCTTTGCCTGGCTCCATGTCAACCGTGGTTAAAGTTTTGAATCCTTCTGTTGGGACGCCAGCAATTTTCTTGCCTAATCCGGGAACATCGGTTGGGGTCTCAACCTTTTTACCGCAGCCTGCTAGAAGGACCAATGAAATAAGTGCATACGCAAATCGCGTCATATGTATAGAAATTACCCAAAATCGTACGGTTTTGCTCCCACAAAGTACACTAAGTGTGATGGCTAAGTCAAAAACCAAGCAAGAAGCTACCGGTCCGAAGACAATTCAGAACCGAAAAGCCCGGTTTGAATACCTCATCCTCGACGAGTACGAGGCTGGCTTGGTGCTGGTTGGCAGCGAGGTAAAGAGCCTTTTTGGTGGTCGGGGAAACCTGACCGATGCCTACTGCAAGGTTATCAACGGGGAGATTTTCTTGCTACAACTAGATATCGAACCCTACAGCCATACAACAACTTTTCAACACGAACGCCGCCGAGATCGAAAGATGTTAATGCATCGCAGAGAGATCGATGTAATTGAGCGCAAGAGTCTCGAAAAGGGATTCTCTATTGTTCCTTTGGAGGTGTACTTCAGTAAAGGAAAGGTCAAGGTTAAGATCGCGCTTGCACGAGGTAAGGCTCTCTATGATAAGCGAGAGACGTTGATGAAAAAAGATACAAAGAGAGAAATGGACCGAGCTCTCTCGGAAAAGTTCTAACAAAACTAAAGAACCGGACGTAAGCCACCGATACTTATCGCGTGTCAAAGCAAGAAATATCAAAGCACCTACCTGTAGACAGCACAGTTGTTGCTGCCTTTATGATTGGAGGACGCCCAATGGCTATTAGTTGCCTTGTCACGAGTGAAGCTCCGCTTTATTTGTTCACAAAAGACCTAAGAGTTCTCGATCTCGAGTATCCGCAAACGATTGTTCTAGTTTGGCATCGAGGCGCCGACGTCCTGAAAGGTGAAGCCGATGCAATCCGGGTCATGCCTTGGAAGACCGGAAATGTTCTCGAAATCATGAGGACCAACCTCAAAGAAGTTGACCGACGAGTCTATCCTCGCTATCACGTTCAATCTCCGGTAAGTATCCGATCAGTAACCGATGTTCAAACATCGACGGTGATTGCTGTTAGCCAAGGTCAAACGAAGGACATCAGCCTAGGCGGTTCATGGATTGCAGTAGAACCCACATTGCCAAAAGATGCACTTGTCGAGTTTAAGTGCAATGTGAACGGCGTCGATGTATGTGCCCTTGGTTTGGTTGTACACGAAAACAAAGAAAACGGAACTAATGGTATCGAATTTATGGACTTCTTTGATGACTCGAGAGACAAGCTCTATTCGGCATTAAAGAAGAGTGCTTGAGACACCTTCGAAGGCATACTCGGCGGTACCCGTCATCTGAACTGTGCCGTTTTCAAAGTAATTTACTTCCAACTTTCCGCCTGGTAAATTAACATTTACAAGCCTTTCAGTTAGCTCGTTGAGGAATGCGGCAACAACACTCGCACAGGCTCCCGTACCGCAAGCCAACGTAATTCCTGCTCCGCGCTCCCATGTCCGAATGGTAATTTCGGAACGAGAAATTACTTGAACAAAGTGAACGTTTGCTCGGTTGGGAAATTTTGAGTAATGTTCAAAACGTGGTCCCTCTCGATCCAATTCAACTGCTGTAACATCATTCACAAAGATGACGAGGTGGGGATTACCCATGGAGACCGCAGTGCCTTTTAGTCCTCCGCCAATGTCTTGATTGACAAAAGTCGGTACATTGGTATCAACCATTCCGATCTCACTCGGACTAAGAATTGCTTGTCCCATATTTACCAAAACGGTGCCTTCAGACAAACAAGTTACTTCTAACACTCCAGCACCAGTTTGGACAGGAAACAGGTCCTTCGCGTAACCGCGGTCTTGACAGAGCCTTGCAAAAGTTCGCAAGCCATTGCCGCACATTTCACTTTCCGATCCGTCAGGGTTATACATCCTCATCTGAAGCATATCGGAGGATCGTTCAACTAAAATGAGACCGTCAGCACCAACGCCAAAGTGTCTATCACAAAGTTTTTGAGAAGCGACAGCTAAGTCGCAATCCAGGTGACCGTCTCGAAGAAAATCTATAAGCACGAAATCGTTGCCGATTCCGTGCATTTTGGTGAAAATTAGATTCAATCTTCGTCGTCGTGTGGTGTGTCCATTTCGCCAGGTGACTTATATGTCCCAACGGTCTTTGTCGGAACAATGCTGGCAACTGCGTGTTTGTAGACAAGTTGAGTCGGCTTACCCGAGCTGTCCAGAAGGATTGTAAATGCGTCAAATCCCCGAACGTGCCCCCGAAGCTGAACACTATTGGTGAGATAAATTGTAACTCCAACCCCTTCTTTTCGGACCTGGTTTAAAAACATGTCTTGAAGGTTTATTGCCTTGCCCATAATTATTCTTATCCTAAAAAAACTATTTCAAAAGCTTTGGTGCGACCGCATCGTAAGCTTCTGAAACTTCACTATACACAATTAAGTTTGGTTCGGCCCGCAGCCACGTTCTCTGACGTTTCGCATATTTGACCGTATCACACTCAATACGTTCGATCAGATCTACTTCGTTTCCGCTTTCTTGTATATGCTGAACAATAGCTCGATATCCAAGAGCTCGAAATCCGGGATTTTCTGATCGATATCCTTGGTTAAGAAGTTCCTTAACTTCGGCTACCCAGCCATTTTGGAACATTTCTTTTGTTCGTTGCTTGATTTTATCAATAGAATTTTCAGGAGTTGGAATGATTCCAATTTTCGTTGTAAGAAATGGCGGAAGTGAGAATTGAAGAGGCTCTTGGTTGCAAGCAGCTTTTTCAAGCGCTCGTCTTACTCTAACTTCATTCTTGAGATCAATGGAAGAAGTAACTTCGGGTGCCAAAGTCGATAGCTCAGATATAACATCGCTCAACTCCATTTCGGAAATCCTTGATCGAAGCTCGGCTGGCGGAGAAGGCAAAAGATCTTGATATTGCTCGAGAAGCGCTCGAATATAAAGGCCGGTCCCGCCAACGAGAATAACTGATCGTCCTTCTCGGTAATAAGCGTGGAGAAGGTCCGATGCTAGCAAAACGAATTCACCTACCCCGAATTCTTCATCGGGATTTCGAATGTCTAAGAGTTGATAAGCTCGAGTGTCTTTGGGTTTAGCGGTGCCAATGTCCATTCCACGGTAGATCTGAAACGCATCCGCATTGATGATCGGTGCACCAATTTCTTCGGCAAGTTTCTCGGCAATGAAAGACTTACCCGAAGATGTTGGCCCCATTACTACCAATAGATTTGGGGCGACCATTTCAGTCTATTGAACGACAGAAATCTTTGGCTTTTCGCCCTTCTTTCCCGAGCAGTCTATTTCATTTTTAAAGGTTGCTTTCCCCACAGTCTTTAACTTTGTGAACTTACCTTCAACTTCAACCTTATCTCCATCTGCAAGGTCTTTTTCTAGTTTTCCGTGGCTATACACTGAGATCTTGTCTCCTCCACTCATCAGATCAAACAAGATGTAGTCGTTGCCAGCTTTAGAGGTCTTAGCTTTGAATTTCTTGACAATACCTCTGACCTTGATGACTTTCTTATCATATTGATCTGGAGACTTAATGACGTCGGAAGGTGTGATGACACCGATAGCGAAAGCCATTGCGCTGAAAGCAATGATTGAGAGACTTAAAATTCGTTTCATATGATCAAAATTCCATGAGGGCAGTTATTGGCAAGTTTGGAAGCGCTTCTCGGCCATTCAAGAAGCCAAGTTCGATAAGGCAACCGAAACCGATTACTTCACCGTGAAGGCGCTGCGCGAGCCTCGTTACTGCTCTGGCTGTGCCTCCTGTGGCAAGCAAGTCATCCACGATGTAAACCCGTTGCCCTGGTTTCAGCGCATCAACATGCATCTCAACCGTGTTCGTGCCGTACTCAAGCGCATATTCCTCGGTAATCCGATCAAACGGTAGCTTGCCAAGCTTTCTTGCCATTGCAAAGGGAAGTTTGCATTGGAGAGCAATCGGGGTTCCAAAAATGAATCCACGGCTTTCGATACCTACGATCACGTCAGCTCCCTTGGCTCGAACGTCTTCGCAAAGCAAATCGATCACTTGTTGAAAAGCTTCTGGATCCTCAAGGATCGGAGTAATGTCTTTGAATAGAATGCCGGGTTTAGGGAAATCGGGGACGTCTCTAACCAGGGCGCGGGCCAAAAGCTCTGCCATTTCGTGAGTTAGGATACCCGACCAAGCAAAGAGCCCAAGGTAAAAATACCTTGGGCTCAGATTAACTTTTGATGACTACTTAGAGTCGTTCATGTGTTGTAGCTGATCAGCCAATGATCCTTGTTTGCTTCTCCAGAAAGCAAAGACCAGAAGCCCAAGAGCAACTACGGTGACACCAGCTCGAACTGGAGTACCAATGGTTCCGTCAATGATAACTCCGACTGAGAGCAAACCAACCAAGTTCATTACCTTGATGAGCGGATTCAATGCAGGTCCAGCAGTGTCCTTAAATGGATCTCCAACCGTGTCGCAAACGACTGCTGCATTCTTTGCATCCCGATGTGCATCGCTATCCTTAGGATGTCCAAGGAAGCCATCTTCGATCAGCTTCTTAGCATTGTCCCAAATTCCGCCAGAGTTCGCAAGCATAACCGCCATAAGTGGACCGCAAACAATCGCTCCCGCAAGGAAGCCACCAAGTGCTTGTGCGCCCCTCAGGTTATAAACGTGATCCCCTATAGTGACCGGCGTTCCAGGTAGAAGGCTGAATCCAAATCCAACTGCAATCGGCAAACAAATTGCCAAGATTCCTGGAGCCAAAAGCTCTCGTTGAGCGGCAGCTGTAACGAGTTCTACGCACTTGCCGTACTCCGGTTTGGAAGTACCCAAAAGAATTCCTGGGTTCTCGCGGAACTGTCGTCTTACTTCAATCATCAATTCGAATGCAGCTCTACCAACGGCATTGATGGCAAATGAACTGAACAGGAACGTTGCCGCTCCACCAATGAGGAGACCCATGAAGATCTCAGGAACGTCCAGTCTGAGTCCTGATTCCTGCAAGTGTCCTGACTCAACAAACGATTGGAACAATGCAACCGCAGCAACAACCGCAGTCGCAATGGCAAATCCTTTGGTAAGGGCCTTCGTTGTATTACCGGCGGCATCGAGTCTTTGGAGAGACTTGGAACCGTATTCGTTTCCACCTTCTCCACTCATTTCAAACACGCCTTGTGCGTTGTCTGAAATTGGACCAAATGTATCCATCGCAAGGATGAATGCCGTGGTGGTCAAAAGACCGAGTCCGATCAAGGCAATTCCGTAATAGCCAAGATACATGGATCCGAATGTTGCCACTGGGAACAAGAAGAGGGGAACCATGAGAGCCAACACGATCGCGAGGACCATAAATACGCTCGACTCTAATCCAAGAGCAAACCCCTGAATGATCATCGGAGCAGGACCTGCACTCGATACGCCGGCAACTTCTCTAGTCGGCTTGTTCTTGGTTCCAACGTAGTAATTGGTAATCCCTTCAATACCAATCGCCATCAGGATTCCAAAAATGACCGCCAAGGCAAACAACCACCAGCCAGCTTTAGCTTTGATGACTGCCGCTGCAGTTTCAAATTGAACTGCTTCTGGAGGTGTGGACGCCGACTTAGGGTCAGCTTTTTGCTTTGCGTCAAACGCCTGAATGTCTGAAACCGATTGACGGTAGAAAACCAGTGGGGATGCCAACTGATACTTCTCGACTCGATCAATGCCAACACCGTCGCCTCGCACTACTGCAACTGCAGCAAACTTGTCTTCTATCTTGTTATAAAACAACTTCATATCAAGGATTTTTGTCTTGTCTGGAGTCAGTGAGACCACTGTTCCTTCCTTAGACCTATCCTTGACGTAGTTGGCAAAAATATTGTTTAGGTCTGCCTCAGAAGGACCGGCTAACCAGTAATACTCATCAACGTCTTGAGGCGGTGCTCCACCCTGAGACGGAGACTTCTGAACTAGACGAACTTTTGCCGCAACCCTTTTAGCCGTCGCAGGATCAAATGCTTCCGCGACCGTTTGGTAGGTTGGTGGCTTTTGTGGTTGAGTAGGATCAATCTTTGACAAAGCATAGAACAATGCAGGAAATGCCCGGCTTTGAATTTCTTCATCCGACACTTGAACATAGCCTGCCAAACCCTTGAGATCAGCCTTAGGGTCGGCTGGTGTTGCAAGGAGTTGGGTAAGCATTTGCTCGTCCTTTTCCTTGAATTCCATTGATGCAATCGCCGGATCCTTCATTACTTCTTTGGCAGTAACTGCTGTTTTGTCCTTCTTTGTTTCTAATGCGATTCGATCACGAGTAGAGACTATCAAAGCTTGCATTCGAGTCTGAGCTATTTTTGGTGTAACTAGCTCTTGGACCGAAACATTGCCAAGAAGCATTGCGGCCAAACCAGCAATTCCAAGTACAGAAACGATAGCTGAAATTCTAAAGCCTCGCAGAATAGGCTTGAGTGGATCGGATTCCGTGTCATCGCTTCCTGAAACTGTTTGAATTCCAATCAGCGAAGCTACGATTCCAACGGCACAAGCAGCGAGAGCAAAGACAATGAGTTTTGGCCAGACCGAAGCGTCAAGTACAGCAGAAGTTGCCGCACCAAGCACGATGGTGGCAACAAGCATAACTTCGTATGACTCAAATACGTCGGCAGCCATACCAGCGCAGTCACCGACATTGTCTCCAACGTTGTCTGCGATAGTTGCCGGATTCAAAGGGGAATCCTCAGGCATCGATTGCTCAACCTTTCCAACTAGGTCAGCGCCTACGTCAGCGGCCTTTGTAAATATTCCACCACCAACCCTCATAAAGAGAGCAGCAAGGGAGCCACCAAAGCCATAGCCAACCAAAAGAATGGTTGCCTTGGCTGGCATCGCAATGAGAATCAAGCAAGAGAAGAAAAGACCGAGCCCGACCGTCAGAAGGCCAGCAACAGATCCAGATCGAAAAGCGATTTCAAGGGCTTTTTTATTGCTAGTCAAGGCCGCAGCTGCAACGCGAGCATTGGCTTTTACCGCCATGATCATTCCCGCAAAGCCTGAGAAGTAGCTTGAGCCAACACCAAGCACAAAAGTTAGGGATACGAGGGCTGCCTGAGCGCCAAGTGCGCCTTTGTAAAGGAAGAACAGAAGTACTGCAAGGATTCCAATAAATGGAATCATCATGTTGATTTGCTTCTTTAAGTACGCTCTTGCGCCATCTTCAATAGCGTCCTGAACATCTTGCATTCCTTGGCTACCTCGGCTGTTCTTGAGAACCCCTTGGCCAATAAAGTAGGCAATAATAACGCCTAGCAAGCCAAGAGCGGCAGAAACTCCGAGGATCATCTTGTCTTGACTACCAAATCGAAGATGAATTCCTTCGCCTTCTGCGCCAAAGGCAAATGAGCTAATGAGACCGAATAGAGTAACGCCTAAAAGACGTAAACGAACTGATGGTGCGCTTAAAGCACCCTTATTTGTGAGCTGAAGTGACTTCATTGGTTACTACCACCTGAAATCAAACGCTTCCATGCATGATGCACTTGGCCGCTGACCTAGACTTTCCCGAAAAGTGTACCTAAATCAGCAGGATTTAGGTACACCTAAAACTATTGCTGGATAGTACGTGCTTCGGCCTTTGCACCATGACTCGTAAGTTGGGCTGTCAACATGTCAGCTTTCATTCTGGTAATGCCTTGTAGCAAAGTCACCGGAGTTTCGTCCAACAGATCTCTAACTTGATTTCTATTCAAAGCCAGCATGGACTGAAGTGTTTTGACTAAATCTTCATCGGTCTTCGAGCCTTCATTCAAGACAAGCTCATAAAGCATATTGTCATCAACCAATGCAAACCCTTTAGGAAGGTGCTTGACTGGCTTTCCATCCTCTTGGTGAATCGGAATTTCGTGATTGCAAGTTTCACAAATAAGCAAGTCCGTTTTGTCGCTGTAGTAGTTGAGCGAATTGCAAAAGCCACATCGAACTTGCATAACGGATAACACTTTTCCATCCTTGATCGGAATGCGATGGTTACAAGCGATACAAGTAATGTCCTCGTCTTTGGGCTTCTCTGTCAGTTCGTTGACTTCGGTACAAATTGGGCAATCAATCGTAAAATTCTTTACTTTGCGGGTTTCAGAAACGACGAACAGTCCATATCCCACCAGACCTATAGCGGCAAGAAACAAGACATATCCGAGCCCGACAAAGTAACCATCGCCCTTATATTTGAGCAAAAGTCCGCCGAGACCGCCGCAGAAAACCGCACCTACGAAGAAATAGAACGCCTTCTCGCTAATGCTTTCTATTACGTCTGAATACCGTTGGATTCGCATGAACTCCTCAACTATATCTGAAGGAGCCTCGTTCGTCAACGGTTATTGTCTGTGATTTGACCTTCATCCTCATCCTTTTTAGGAATTATAAGGACTGCTCGCTGACCATCGATGACTGGGGTGAAGGCATATTGCTGACCAAGTTCTTTCAACATATCCATCGGTTCCATTCCCTCAAAGTCTAATTTGACTGTTGGATTTGGTGTACCACTTGCAATAGTTACGGTAAAGTTGCCCGATTCAGCGATGAGGAGAATAGCCGTATGGAGAGGAGCGGATTCTAACTTTAATGTCTTCAAGCCACCCGAAATAGTCTCGGGAGTTTGCGGTGGGTCAATCGTAGTTGGAGGATTCGTTGCCTGATTTTGTGATGTATTTCCACCATTATTTGGTACAGTCATCGGGTTTAAGTCGCGATTGGGTTCAAATTGTATATTGGCATCTGGAGCCTTGGCCGGGCTGATATTAACTGGTGTAACGTCTGGATTTGGCACCGAATGATTGGAGTATCTGATAAATCCAAAGGAGAATAAAGCAAGAATTGCAAAGCCAAATGTTGCCCAAGCGAGGCGCCAATTTGCGGGTCTTACCTGGGTGTTCTGGAAGGTTGGTACCGGCGTTGACTTGGGAAGGCGATTGCCCGATTTCAAGGCATTCACAGTCCGAATGCGCTTCAGTAATTCTTCCCGAAGGTTTGGATATCGCTCACCGAAAGCCTCGATTGCGGCTGGATCAGTGCCTTCTGCAATTGTCCACATCAAATCATCAATTTCCCTCGGAATCATGTGGAACCTCCTTTTCAAAGAATATGCGAAATCTCTCTCGGGCTCGGTAGAGCCGGGTCTTGGCCGCATTAAGGTTAATTTCCATCGATTCTGAAATCTCCTGCAAATTTTGCTCTTGCCAATAAAATAGGGTTAAAATCGCCCGATCCTGAGGGGTTAATTTCTCCATTGCGGACTGAATTCTAGGATCGGCATCTTCAGCTTGTTCGGGGGCAATGCTTTCTGATGCCTCACTGAGCTCAACGTGCTTGTGCTTGAAACGCCGTTTTCGAGATTCCTGAATGCTGCGATTAATCGTGATCCGGAAGAGCCAAGTCGAGAATTTCGACTGACGATTGAACCGATGAAGATTTCGATAGACGAGGGTGAAAACTTCCTGTGTAACGTCGGCCGCTTCTTCCTCGCTAATCAGAACGCCCTTTGAAAGAGACAAAACCTTACCGTAGTATTTTGAATAGAGGGATTCAAAAGCAGATGCCTCTCCCGCAAGGAAGCGCTCGACAAGGATTGAATCCTCATCAAAACTTCCTGCTCCTTCAAAATAGATCGACACCACTTACCCCCTTCTGACGCTCGAAATGCCTATCGAGGTGACACAGTACCGCTGATCCTAGCAGAAAATTCTGGTTCTAACTGAGTGAGAGCGTAAATAGTAGTTCCGCCAAAAAGTATGGTCACTGTTATTAGTACGGGCATTAACTTGGATTTGAACAGATTCAGCCAACCAATTGCAAACATTAATGACAGCGGAGCTAACGCTGGCATTAAGTATCGCCCTTGGGCTTGGAAATAGGTCATGTTAAAAGCGATCAAAAGCATGGCAGTAACAATAGAAATGATCACGCCGACCAGGACCGGCTTTTCGGTGCCTTTCCAGTTCTTGCGGAGTACAAATAAGAAACTGAGCTTCGCCATTGCAATAAATGCAATAAGGACTTTGTAAAGCGTGTTGGGGTCGGTAGAACGGTTTGCTCTTCCCGATGAATTCATCCATATATCGAGATAACCAAACGCACCAATGAAGCTGCGGGCCGTCCAATAACCAAACCAATTGATCCAGTAATTAACTTCAGGCGAGCCTGGGGCCCCGCTCTGTTCGATTTCTAAAATGATTCCGCTCTTTTGGGCAGAACCTCCAAACGCCTCTTTGAATGCCTTTTGAGCGAGTGGGTCTCCGTAATAGACTTGATTTCGAAGCCAAACTGGCAAAGCAATGACAATCGCTATGATCATGGCTTGGAAAAGGACTTTCATAGGCACTCTACTTTTCATGAAGAGTGCAGTGGAGAAAAGTCCAATTAAGGCAACCAAGCCTGATGACTTGGTGATGCAGGCAAGTCCGGTAAGTGCTGCAGCTCGGATAAGGTATTTCTTAGTTTCCAAATCTGTCTCAGCCTGATAGCTTCTTGCGCAAAACGCAAAGCTCCAAGCAACAAAGCTAATGAGAAGTGGATCGTTAGAGATCGCCCCGCTGAGGGCACAATTCATGGGAAGGATCGCAGCAAAGCTTGTGGCAATGATGGCTACATCCTCACGCTTTGAACTCCAAAACGCGGCAAAGAAGACGCCAATAACACCACTGACGCCAATAATGCAGTTCAGTAAACGAATCTCCTTACCAAAACTTTGAGATTCGACGTCGGTTTGACCGGTGACTGTCGCAATGAGTGAAGCCCCAAGGTAGTAGAGGGGTGGTTGGTGCGATTGATACTCTTCGCCAATCTCCGGCGAGTTTGGTATGAAGATCGGCAAGGTGTGATCTTTCATTAAGTGTCGAACATAGTTGGCGTGTTGCCGCTCGTCTGGTGCGCCAATGTCACTCGCTTGTTGAAAAAATCTAGTCTTAGGGTCCTTTTGGCAAAACAGATATCCAACCTGCCGATAAGGTGTCTTTAGCGCAAAACACACTGAGAAAGTCAGGTGCAAACAAGCGAAAACCAGCAACAAAAGTTTTGCAAGCTTGCTAATGGCGATCATTCTAGTTGTATCATAGCGTGTAAGGGTAGGTCATTGATATGACGACATTATTAGCATTTAGCGTTTTCTACGGTTTTTCTGGTGGGGCTGACGCTCCAAGCAAAGGCTTTGCGGCCTGGCAAGATTCACTGAAGAGCAAGAGCTCTATCAGTGCTAAAGTTGCCATCCAAGAAGTTGGCGGTTCAGCGTCCTCGTACACCATCGACATGAAGAAGCCCAATCTTTTAAGATTGGACACGGACTCAACGTTGGTCATTGCTGACGGTACAACGATCACTACTTTCGATAAAAAGCAAGGCGTGTACTATAAGCAGCCACAAACAAAGGAAGACATGAAAGTTCTTTTGGATGCTGATCAATACAACATGTTTACCGGCTTCTTTGGTGATGCTCCAGCTGTTCTCAAATCAGTAGATGGAAAGACCCGAACACTTGGCGGCGACCAAGTTATGGAAGTCAACACCTTCTTTGACAAAGGCAACAAAAAGCAACAAATGTTCTTTGTCGGTAGCGACAATATTGCAAAAAGATCAACGTTGACTGCTGTTAAGAAAGGCGAAGAGAAGCCATATCAAATGGTCATCAATGCAAAGGACTTTGTCATTGACGGAAAGCCAGCAGACACACTGTTCGCATTCAAGGCTCCTGACAGTGCAAAGGAAATCAATTACCAAGATTTGATCGCATCGAAGTGGTTCTATGACCTCGACGAAGCAAAACTCATCGCTTCAAGAACCAAGAAGAAGATTTTCATCGACTTCATGGCTTCTTGGTGCGGTCCTTGCAAAATGATGGACCGAGATGTATTCCACACCGACGAATTCTTAGCATTAGGCAAGAAGATGATCTTCTGCAAAGTTGACATTGACCTGAACCCAGCACTTGCTGAGCAGTTCGGCGTAAATGCGATTCCAAACATGTTCGTTGTTCGAGCCGACGGTTCAGTTGTCGGATCAGTTCTTGGTTACGAGCCAGGCAATGTCTTTATTCCAAAGATTCAAGGCATGCTCGACTCAAGCAACTAGGTTATAAGAAAATTGTAAGCCCGAGAGAATTAATTCTCTCGGGCTTTTTAGTCTATTTTAGGTCTGGTAATCTTCCATAATAGGGAGTACAGAAACGGAGTATCTGTTGAGCACAAAGTCAGGATCCGCGACCGCTGATAGGGCGGAGCAAGCTAATATGCCGAGTCATTCTTTAACCAAAGAGGACTGTTTGGAGATTTTCAAGCAACTCTACTTAGCCCGTTATTTCGACGTGCGGCTCATCAAAGAAAAGAAACGTGGTCGCCTTCGCGGCACCCTTTATTCTTCACACAACCAAGAAGCCATTTTGGTCGGTTCACTATTTGGTCTTCAGGCCTCCGACTGGATTAGCCCAATACACCGCGATATGCCCGCCTTCTTCATGAAGGATTTTCGATTTGATCGAGAAAATCCTAATCGGCTCGGAATGAGCATTGAAGAAGTTTGTTGCCAAGTTTGGGGCAAAGAAGGGTCTCCTGGTCGAGCTCGAGACAACTGGTCTCACATCGGCTCAAAGTCCAAAAAAATTATTCACTCAACTTCAATGCTTGCCGGAACTATTCCCGTTGCCGCTGGCGTTGCCTACGCTGATCGCATGCAAGGCGGAAACGCAGTTGTTCTGACCTACAACGGAGAAGGTTCGACTGCTCAAGGCATTTTTCACGAAGCGATTAACTACGCCGCGGTTCACAAACTGCCGGTCATCACTATCGTAGAAAACAATCAATGGGCGTACGGAACACCTGTCGAACTCGAATGCCCAACTCCCGACGTTGCTGATCGAGCCAAAGGCTACGGAATCCTAGGTCTAATTGCCGATGGTCAAGACGTTTTCGATGTTTACGACAAGGTCATGCAAGCCGTTAACCACTCACGAGCCGGAAATGGTCCTTCAATAGTTGAGTGCAAAACTTTTCGCGCCTATGGTCACGGTGACCACGACGATGACCGTGCGATGAAGTACCGGCCAAAGGAGTTGATTGAGCAAGGCCGCAAGCGAGACCCTATCGCAGTTTGTCGTCAAAAGCTCATTGATCTTGGTTACTTAACTGGAGACGCAAAAACCTCATTTATTGCCGAAGGCAAGAATGCAGCCGATGCATCCAACGACGATTTCCCACCGGAAGTCGTTGAATTTTTGAACAAAGGAATCGAGTTCGCCATGAATTCGCCACTTCCTGCTGCCGAAGAAGCCGAACAATGGGTGTTCTGGAACGGTGACAAATAATGAGTGCCACAACAGATGCTCCAGTAGCAATCAAAAAGAACTACCTAACTGCGCTTAACGAGGCTCTTGCCGAAGAAATGGCGCGCAATCCTCTCATGCTTTGTCAAGGTGAGGACATTGGCAAGCTTGGCGGGGCATTTGGTGTCACCGACGGTTTGCAAGCAACGTTTGGCGAGCAACGAGTAGTTGATATGCCAATCTCCGAGGCAGCAATCGTTGGTTCTGCCGTTGGAATGGCACTTAACGGAATGACGGTCATGGCAGAAATGCAGTTCATTGACTTTATTTCATGCGGATTTGACCAAATCGTCAACATGATGGCGACCTATCACTACCGAACTGCCGGAGAAGTCCACATTCCGGTCGTTGTGCGCGGTCCTGCTGGTGCATACGGTGGTGGTGCTTTGTACCATAGCCAAATGAATGAAGCGTGGTTCTGCAATTCGCCTGGACTTAAGGTTGTTTGCCCATCCACACCTTACGATGCCAAGGGCATGCTGAAAGCCGCCTTACGCGACGGAAACCCAGTTATCTTCTACGAGATCAAGGAACTCTATCGAAAGCGAGAAATCGAAGAAGAACTGCCAACTGAGGACTATATTGTTCCGCTAGGCAAAGCTGCGATTCGAAGAGAAGGGAAGGACATTACGTTGGTTTCCTACGGGCAAAATGTTTACCACTGTCTCGATGCGGCAACAGAGCTAGAAAAGATTGGTGTTTCTGCTGAAGTCATCGACCTCCGATCGTTGGTTCCCCTTGACGAAGAAACCGTATTCAATTCGATTGCAAAGACCAGTCGAGTGATCGTTGTGAACGAAGCCCCAATGACTTGTGGCTTTGCCGGAGAACTCATCGCCCGAATTACAACAAAGGCATTTCATCTGCTTGATGCGCCTCCAAGCCGAGTGACGCGAATGGATACTCCTGTGCCATGGGTCAAGCCACTTGAGATGCATGTACTTCCAACCGTCGATAAGATCGTTGCCGAAGCCATGCGAATTGTTAAGTTCTAATTGAGCTCAATATTAAAAAAGACCACTGCGTGTAGCAGTGGTCTTTTTTCTTGTCTTCTAATCTTGCTGGCTTAAACCGCTTCGCCAAGATACGCCGCAATGACTTTCGGATCGTTTCGGATTTCCGATGGTGGTCCTTGAGCAATTTCTTCGCCGTGATCCAAAACAAAGATTCTTTCGCAGAGGTTCATCACAAACTTCATGTCGTGCTCAATTAGGAGGACGGTTACTCCAAGATTATCGCGAATCTTCTTAACCATCGTCAGAAGCTCCATTTTCTCTTGTGGGTTCATTCCTGCGGCGGGTTCGTCGAGGAGAAGAAGATGTGGCTGAGTGGCAAGGGCACGCGCAATTTCGAGCCGACGCTGCTTACCGTACGGCAGGTCCCGGCTACGAACGTTTGCGACATCTTCAAGGTCGACCAATCGAAGCAGTTCCAGCGCCTGGCCCTTAAGCTTCTCAGTTTCTTTGATTGCGCCGGGCAGGTACATGAGCGCCGAACCGAGGACTGATTTGTGGCGGAGAAATCCACCCACTACAACGTTCTCCAACGAAGTCATGCTCTGAAACAAACGAATGTTTTGGAAGGTCCGACAAATTCCGAGCTGTGCGATCTTGTTTGAAGGGGTCCCAGTAATATTCTTGCCGTTAAAAAGGATTTGCCCTGATGTAGGTTGGTACACACCGGTAATGATGTTAAAGCAGGTTGTCTTGCCTGCGCCATTCGGACCAATGAGGCCGAACAGATCACCTTTATTGAGTTCGAACGATACCGCGTCGACGGCAGTTAAGCCACCAAACTTGATCGTTGCTTGATTGAGAGTAAGAATGCTCATACTGCCACCTCTGCTTCCTGAACAGGTTTTTTACCCAGAAGCTTCTGAACCCAACTCCAACTAAACTCATGGTGTCCAAATATTCCTTGCGGCCTTAGAAGCATGAGCACGACGAGGGTAATCGCAAGTACCGGCATACGGAAAAGTTGTCCATTAACCATGGATTGCAGTGCAGGTATCAATACAAGAACTTTCGCCATGATAATTGCCACGACGCCACCAATTGCTATAGAAGCCAAGTTAAATCCGAGGCGTGTGCTACCTGCCCCATGGAACTTTTCTTGTACTTTGCGAAGAAGCACAACAGCGGCGATAATTCCAATACCAACGCCAAGTGGGGTCCCCATTTGAACGTAGGGAATGTTACGCATCCACTCTGGAATGACGAAAAGAGTAACCGCTGCAATCGTGGTACCTGTAATCGAACCCGTGCCACCGAGGACTACCATTGTCAAGATCAGAAATGATACATCCATGGAGAAGTCTGTTGGACTAACAAATCCCTTCGTGTGGGTGTACAATGCTCCGGCCGCACCAGCAAAGCACGATCCAATAACAAATGCAGTAACTTTGATTTTGGTAAGGTTTACACCCATTGCCGAGGAAGCAATTTCATCTTCTCGAACGGCAAGGAAGCTAAGTCCATGCGCTGTCTTGAGGAGGTTACGGCTAACAGCAATACAAATGACAGCTAGAACAAGGACGAAGAACACCGACTGAATTTTGACGGCAGACAGACCATAAGCTTCACCCAGTATTGGTTGGTTTTTGGCAATAATCGTGACAATTTCACCAATTCCAAGGGTAACAACGGCCAAGTAGTCTCCACGCAAACGTAATGAAGGCAGGCCAACGACAAAGCCAGCAATACCGGCAGCGATAGCTCCAAAAATCACAGAGAGAAACAGCCAAAGGAACGGTTTGGTAGCGGCCAAATTTGAAAATTTGTTCGCCGCCAAAACTGCACCTGTATAGGCACCAATTTGGTAAAAAGCCGCGTGTCCAATCGAGAATTGCCCGGTAATTCCGTTAATGAGATTAAGACTTACCGCCAACGTGACGTAGATTCCTGCAAGGCAGAATAGGAACCGTGAGTACGATCCTTGAACCAAGCGATCAAGCAAGAAGCAGACAATCAAAACGATTGCAAAGCTGAGAATTCGTACCGAAATCCACTTGCTAAACTGAAATTCTTTCAAACCTTCTCCACCTTATTTGATCCAAGCAATCCACCAGGTCGGAATAACAGAACTGCGATAAGAATAACGAAGGCAATTGCATCTCGATAGCTCGAATAGCCTGCCCAGGTAACCAGGTTCTCGGCAATACCCATGAGAATAGCTCCAAGCACAGCACCCGGGATATTTCCAATTCCCCCAAGG
>JBAXBU010000017.1:0-44259 GCA_037141835.1 Armatimonadota bacterium
AAAGCTCATCTTTCGCTCCCAACCAAGGACTGACTGTGCCTTGTGTGGGTCGCCAATTAAGAGGCCTACCTCGGCTGGGCGATAAAACTGAGGATTGATCTTAACAACCTGCTTACCAGTCTTCGTATCGGTACCAATTTCGTGAACGTCTTCGCCAGACCACTCAATGTTCATTCCCAGGGCCTTGCCAGCATTCTCGACAAAGCTTCGAACTGTGTGAGTTTCGTTGGTAGCAAGGACGTATTCGCCGCCGGTGGGTTGTTGGAGCATTCTCCACATACCTTCGACAAAGTCGCCTGCAAATCCCCAGTCACGCTGCGAATCCATGTTTCCAAGTTCTATATGAGATTGGTGCCCATACTTGACGTTAGCTAAGCCAGCCGTAATCTTCCTCGTAACAAACTCCAGTCCTCGCAGAGGAGATTCGTGGTTGAAAAGAATTCCACTTGAACAGTGAAGGTCATAGGATTCACGATAGTTGACCGTGATCCAGTGCCCATAAAGCTTCGCAACTCCATATGGAGAACGAGGATAAAACGAGGTTGTCTCTTTTTGAGGGATTTCTTGAACCTTTCCAAACATTTCCGATGTGGATGCCTGATAGAAGCGGGTTTCAGGACTGTAGAGTCGGATAGCCTCAAGGATTCTCGTGACCCCAAGTGCATCTGCATCTGCCGTATAAAGCGGAACCTCAAAAGAAGCCGCAACAAAGCTTTGTGCCGCGAGGTTAAAGAACTCGTCTGGCTTATGATCTTGAATGACCTTGCTGATATTCGAAAACTCAAGCAATTCCATCGGAACCATCTTCACTTTGTCACGAATATCCAGAAAATCAAGACGCCATAGATTCACTGAAGCGCTTCTTCGAGCAGCGCCGATAACGTTGTAGCCCTTGTCTAAAAGTAATTTTGCGAGGTACGAACCATCCTGTCCTGTAACCCCTGTAATCAATGCAGTTTTTGCCATAAGAAATGAGACCAATACTAATTTACGGCAAACTGGCAGGCAATCTCTAGCTTCTTAACTGATTCATACCAAGAAAATTGCGATGTTCTGGCGATTCCCGCCGTTGCCTTATCCTTTGCCTCAGTAGTGTTGGTTAGTGCTAGTAGCATTGCTTCTGAAATTGATTGAGGGGAAGTAGGGTCGCAGTAAAATCCGCAGTCACCACAAACCTCTGGAAGTGAACTGGTGTTGCTACAAACCACCGGGGTTCCTACCGTCATTGCCTCCAATACCGGAAGACCAAATCCTTCGACGAACGATGCCAAGACATACGCACTAGCTTTTTGCATCAGAGCATTTAATTCTAAGTCAGTGACGTAACCGAGAAATTCGATATCATCTTTTACTTCAGATTCTGACCAAGTAATTCCCACTGGAGAGTCGAGCCAGCCCTTTGCACCTGCGATTAGCAAACGATAATCCTCCATTCTTGAGTCTTTTTTTAAGAGAGAGAATGCTCGAATTAGCCCTTCTATATTCTTTCTAGGCTCAATTGTCCCTACTGAAAAGACATATCTTTCCGCTTTGAACTTTGAAAGATCAATCGAACCTAATTCGGTTGGAGTGAGCATCTTTAGGTCGTTTCCAACTCCATACGGAATAACAAAAATTTTCTCAGGGGAGACCTTGTAGGCCGAAGCAAGTTCGGACTTCGAGGATTCGCTTCCTGTCACAACGGCTGTAGATTTTTTGCACGCAGTCAACGTTAGCCAATCTAAGATCATTCTTTTCCGGAACGGAAACCAATCGCCATGAGTCCTTGGAAACGCATCATGGGCAAAGACAACGATGGGAATTTTGCAACCAAAAGGAACAGCCAAGAAAAGGGAAAGTACTAGATCCGCCCCTAGTTCTTTTGCTACGGCCCCTATTCGGAAATGCTCCCACCAAATCCGATCCCTTGAATTTCGTATTTTGATCGGGTGCCAAGTAATCCATGGGCAGATTTTCCATGAGTCGGGCATTTCAACATCGTCACGGATGAATACATCATATTGATGTCCCAAATCGGTGATGGTCAATTGGTTGAGAGTAGCGAACATATGCCGGCCAACTCCCGCGAGCCGCATTCCCGGCGTGGTCGTGACCATAAAAGCGGAAACACAAATTCGCATGAACGTCGACTAGTTTACTGAAGTGAGACCTTATTCGCTTCTTCAGCCAGTGCCTCGATATCTGACCCACTGATTTCAGCAAGCTTTGCTTCGACTTGGTTGATGACATTCTCTTGGGTAAACATCGCTTTCACCCGATTGAGCCCTTCGACCTGTAGGGATCGGCGAAGATTAGGGTTTTGCAAAATTAACTGCATGTGCTGGGCAAGCTCCTCGTAGTTCTGGCGGTCGTAAATGAGCCCTGATTTGCCGTGCTCCAAAATTTCTTCGATCGCTCCTGACCGACTTGCAATGAGTGTAGTTCCACTTGCCAGAGCTTCAATGTTCGTATTTCCAAACGGTTCATCGAATACGCTCGGACTGATTACAGCTGTGGCTCGCTGCATAAATCCAAACACAGAGTCACGGGAAAGTTTCCCGATGAACTTGACTCGGTGTTCAATTTTCAGTTCACTCACCAGTTTTGTAAATGTATTTAAAGAATATGGGTCAGAGTGTCCAGCAATCCAAAGCTCCCAAGTATCGTTTGGAGCTCTCTGGTCTAACGATGCTGCGGCCCTAATTGCAAACTGAATGCCTTTATAGAAGGTTAACCTTGAAGCGACTAAGAAGATCGGTGGATCAAACCGTTCTCGATCCAAATTCTGTGCCAGAGGATATTCAACCCCTCGATAAATTACCCCAAGTTGCTCTTGGTGGAATCCTGATACAAGAAACCTCCCTTTCATGAATTGGGAGACCAAAAATACATTTTTGAGATCGATATTTCGTTCTTTTGAAAAGGTGACCGGGCTGACAATATTGAGAAGAATGCGCTTTGCGAGTCCAGGCTTAATATAGGCGGCAAGCCACTCATCACCCTGATGGTAAAGCACGGGGATTTTCTTTTTCATCAGGCTTCTAATAACCGAGGTACCAATTTTGTGAAGACCGAATACATAGGCGACATCAAAATCGCGAGATTCGAGAAACTTGTCCAATGCGGCTTCATTTTTCGGGGCAACCTTGAGCATTTGCATAAGACCACGAATGTTGGAATATCTCAGCCCGAGTTCAGAAAATATGTTTCGAACTTTGAATCGCAGGTCGGACGCGCCACCCAGAAACATCTCCGCTTTTGCCCAGCTATCGTTTGATGGAGGAAGTTTGAAGATTCGGCGTACCCATTGGGGATCAATTCGCTCTCCCTGGAAGGAGACCCGGTATTCCCCAGTTACAAATTCAACTTCATGCCCAAGATCTCGAAGACTTTCGGCATTTCTCAGCGCACTGAGCTCAAACCCGCCATCGTAATCGGGTGGACACAGATTTGAAATAACCAAGATCTTCATTAAAAAATTCTTATAGTTGCGCCTTACACAGCCATATCAAAAAAGAGACATAAATGACTCAAAGAAATACAAGGAACTCTTATAAGTTACTCTAGGTTGCCGGTAGAACTCTCAAAATATCCTGGTAGAAATAAGTGGATTTCTGAACCGCCCATTCAATGCCAGTAGAATTACTGTGAAATACAATCATTAACGTCTGGTCAAAAGTGCTGAAAGTCCCAGCAGAAATGACCAACAATTATGCTTTGCAAGTCAAATAAATGAACATTATCATGGTCTGCGAATCGGCTCAAATTTCTGGTGGCGCAGAAAAGGTAGCAATCCAAGAGGCTATCGAGCTCGCCAGTCGCGGTTACCGCGTTGGTTACGTTGCTGGCAATGACTCGGCCGATGCCCGGCTATCGGCGTCCGGCGTCGAACTACTCTTGCTGGATTCAAAGAGCTTTTTTGAAGAGACCAATCGGAAAATTAAATTGCAGAAGTTACGGGCTAATTTCGCGATTGAAGAGCAAGTCCGAAGCTATTTTGGCGGATTTTCGCCCTCCGAAACCATCGTCCATTTGCACACCTTTCGGTTGCGGCTTTCAGGCATTGTGGCTCACATTGCTCAGGATATGGGTTTCAAAACGATCACTCACAATCACGACTACTCGCCGGTCTGCCCCACTTCTCTTTGGTTTGATCATCGAACTGGTTCCAACTGTACAAAAAAGCCAATGTCTCTCAGTTGCATCACTTGCGAATGCCAAAACCAACCATGGAAGTACAAGTTGCCAAAACTCACCAGCTTCTTTTGGAATCAGTCTGTTTGGGCAATCAATCGACGATCAAACACATTCCTCCACATCTCTGACCTCGAACAACTCACCACATTGCAGGCATTGGGACAATCAAAGACGCCACATTCGCGCATACCGCCTATCAGCGGATTTACGTCGGAGGTTCGTGTGCCAGCCGAGACAAAACAGGCGTTCGTATTTGTTGGCCGCCTGACCCAAGAAAAGGGCGTTGAGACGTTCTTAAAAAGTGCATTAGAAACAAAAATTAAGGCGGTTGTGATTGGCGATGGACCGCTGCGAGAAAAGCTTGAACATGAGTATCCAACCGCACGGTTTACAGGTTGGCTGGATGAAACCGCCATTGCCCTTGAGCTTAGTATGGCGAGAGCGCTAGTTGTCCCTTCACTCTGGCGAGAGACTTTATGTCTCAGCGTAATCGACGCCATGCAAATGGGAGTCCCGTGCATTGTGAGCGAGAACGTCGGAGCCAAGCAATATATAAAAACAGGCGAGAACGGCATCATATTTTCCGATCAAAATTTACGTCCAGCAATTGAATCCTTTGCATCAGATGCGTTAGTCCAACGAATGAGCGAACGAGCCTTTGCAGCTTTTCAAGACAGCCGACCAACTATTAAGTCGCATGTAGATGAGCTGGTCAAAATTTATGAGAGTTGCCAGGAGAAACATGTTAACCGGGCTGGATAATGTCATTATTGCGGTCGAAGGCGGCGGGCCAACCGGCGGTGCCGAGCGCATCGCGTTTGATACCGTCAGACTCCTGAGCGAGGAAGGCATTAACGTGACAATCGTTTCCTCGGCCAAAGCCGTTGATCCTGCCTATGCGGGTCTAAAGGGAGTCGAAGTTATCTGCCTCGATCTGCCTCTCCACTTCAATCGCTTTTTCGCCCTGGGCAAGAAGGAAATGATCTTCAACCTGCTCGAAGATCGTGAATTGAAGGCACTCTTCAAATCAACACTGGCGAAACTCGATTCAAAAAACACTATTCTGCACGCCCATGGCTTTCATAACTGCTTCACCCAAGCCATTCTCCACGTTGCAACCGGCCTCGAAATGAAAACGGTTGTGACCTGCCACGACTTCGGCATCACTTGTCCAACCGCAACTCTATTCAACTATCCTCAGGGTGTAATCTGCCCACTTAAGCCACTATCTAATGCCTGCCTTAAAAGCGATTGCATGGGACCGGATGCCAAACGGCTGAAACAATTGCGCTTTGCACGGACATGGGCAAGCAATAAACTTCACCTCGTACCCCAGAAGGTAGCTAAAGTCCTTGCTGTCTCCGACCATGAACGAGAAATCCTACAAAGTCATTTCGGCACCAAGGTGAAAGTCGAAACCCTCTTTAATCCCGTTGAACCGGCCGCAACCGAACGACAAAACCCTTCAATTTCAAGGAGCTTTCTATGGATCGGCAGAATGACCAAAGAAAAGGATGGTATTACTCCGGCCAAGGTCTGCGATGACCTTGGGCATGAACTCACCTTTGTCGGCGACGGACCAATGCGCTCCGAAATCGAGCATGCATACCCCGCAGCGAAATTCCTCGGCTGGGTCTCATCCGATGATGTCAAAAGTGAGCAGTGCAAAGCCCGTGCCCTCATACTAAGCTCGCGGTGGCATGAAACCGCGTCTCTGGTCGTTCTAGAGTGCCTGGCGGCGGGTATCCCGTGCGTTATCCCTAGCACTTCGGCAGCTACAAACTGGATCGAAGATGGTTACAACGGATTATTTTTTGAAGCCGGCAACGAAGAATCTCTCGCCCAAGCCTTGAAGAAGCTTGAAAGTGATGATTTTGTGGAGCAGCTCAGTAAGAACGCCTTCAACAGATACTGGAATGCCCCGTTCACCCTTGATCGTTACAAGTCCGACCTATTCACTTATTATCAGGAGGCTCTCAAATCGTGAGAATCGGACTTCAAGCCACAAACATATACTTTGAAGGTCCCAAGCACGCCGGAGTTTCTCGAACATCTTTGAGGCTATTAGAGGCAATCTTATTGCACACCGAACACGAGTTTGTGGTCTTTGTACGTCATGACTCCCCTATTCCTGAGCATTGGCTGAAGATGAGCAACGTCAAAGTAGTCCGAAGTTGGGCTAAAACTCGTTCATGGCACTGGATTGGTCGGGATTTGGAACCCATTAAACATAAGCTGGATGCTTGGTTTTCGGTCAGCGGTTTTGTACCTCGTACTCCTGGACTTCTGAAGGGCAGTTTGGTACACGACATTTTTTGGCGTAAATATCCAAACACGTACACCGAAGAAGACGTCCAAATTCATGAGTTGATGGCACGAAATATCGCCAAATATTCAACCTTCATCGCCTGCAATAGTGAAGCAACGGCTCACGATTTCAGCACGGCCTATGGTGTTCCAGAAGACCGATTCTTCGCCTTAAGATTTGGAATCGGCCAATCTTCCGCAACCTTTGAACAAGGCAACAAAAGGCCATCTTGCCTGCCGAATGGCAATGACTATCTGTTCACCATTTCAACATTAGAGCCACGGAAGAACCTTCCAATGCTGTTTGATGCCTTTGCTGATTTGGTTTCCAAGTATCCAAATTTGGACTTGGTTATTGCTGGTGCCAAGGGCTGGAAGACGGATGGTATTGCCGAAAAAGTAACGACCTTGGGCATCGAAAACAAAGTGCACTTCTTGGGATTTGTGCCTGATGAAGATGTTGCTGCACTTTTCCAGCACGCTAAGGTTGCTGTAACTGCAAGCCTGGAAGAAGGATTTGGGGTTCCCGTGTTAGAAGCCATGACCTATGGAACTCTGGTCGCGGCAAGTAACTCACCTGCACTTATCGAAGTTGGCGGCGATATTCCCTTTTATTTTGATCCAACAGATCGCGCGTCAATAGCGCAAGGAATCTCGCTTGCCCTTGATTACGAATCTCGAGAAGAGCGTATCGAACTGGGTCGGCAACGGTCGAAAGATTTCTCATGGGAAATCTCGGCAAATTCGGTTCTTGATCGAATCAAACGCTTAAAGAAGTAAGACCAAGATCCTCAAGCAGAATTGGTTAATCCGAATAGCTTTCGGGAAACTTTTGACTTGAGAATCAACTTTTCTAGGCCGCTTGGAAATTCGAGAAGCCCCATCCGACGATAAAGGGCGGCGAGCAGTAGGCAAAGAACCGGCATCAATAGGACAACAATGTAGCACCACCTACCCGGTGTGAATTGAGCGAGAATAAGGAGAGCTAAGAAACCAAAAAGGGCTCCCGGCAGTAGAATCGTAGCGGTAATCTTCAGCATCTCACCAGTTGTAATTTCCTTCACTCCATATCGAGAACAGTAATAGTGAATTGGCACAATTTGGGCAACATCGATAACTAGGTTCATTGATGCCGGTCCCAAAAGACCAAATTTTCTCGCCAGAAAACTCGTCATGGTTAACGTAATTACAGAATTCCAAAGAGAGAATGGCAGCATCAACTGAGCCCTTCCCCTGGCAAAAAAGACCCGAGTAATCGTTGAATGATGGAGCTCGAGCCCGTAATAAATTCCCATCATAAAGACAATTGTGGAAAAATTCTCCCAATGCTTATTCAGCCAAGCTCTTTGGATAACATCTCCAAACCCACTCACAAACATAATTCCAACGGCGGCCACAAATCCAATGAATTTGAAGTTTCGCCTGAATATCTCGGCTAGTTTGTGTGGCTCGTTTTCGGCAACGTGAGCCATTTCCGGTGTCACTGACTCCGCGATCTTTCCGAAGGCCTCAAGGAGGATTTGAGGGATTCTACATGCAATGTTGTAAACGTTGGAAAGATCCTTGCCAAGGATATTAAATATGAGAATCTTGTCAGCGATGCTCGCGATTCGAGTTGAAAGGCCAGCGAAGTAACTCCTAAGTCCCATCTGAGAAATCTCTTTGCATGATTCGCGATCAAACTTTGGCAGGACAGGAAAATCTTTTTCTCGCCTAAGGATGAACCAGATTTTCACAATGAATTGCAGCACTGAGTCAAACAGTGTCCCAAGCAAAACCGCTATTGGTGACTTCAATAGGAAAACCAAAACAATCGACAGGCCAATGGCAAACACGGGAATAACCGAAGTTAGGGCGGCAACTTTCGCGAATTGCTCTTTGGCATTGAAAGGTGCATTGTAAGCAGACCCATAAACATCGAAGAAAAATTGAAGTCCAGCTACAAAGCAGAGGAGCCCAAGCTGTGGATAGTTATGAAGCTCGCTTGTTTGACCTAAATAGAGGGGTCCAAGCATAAGACCAATGGCTCCAACTAACCCAATAATTAGGTGCAAATATAGCCCTGACTGAAAGTATCGCCATGCCTTCGCCTCATCAACTCGAAAGGTCTTTGAAAGAATCTGGATAAGTCCCTGTGGAATGTCCAAGTCAACAAATTGCCAAAGAATTCTGATGAAACCAAGGTATGTTGCTACCGCATACTGAGCCCCAAGAATTTTGACCGAAACGGCAACCCCAATGAGCTGAAGAAAAAGGATGACAAACCGCAGACCAACTAACCAAAGTACGCCTTTGGATCGACTGCCGGACTCAGACATTGACGCCGAGTAACCTTAGTGGTTTTCGCATGACTTTCCGAAGGGCGATGATAGTATCCCCAACCATGTTTGCATCCAATTCTTCCTTCCAAGTGGCCGCCCCAAGTCCAAGGATTAGAGCATAAAAGAATCCAACAGGTGGGTACACGAGGCTGTTACCGGTCAAACTTAGAGCAAGAATCGAAACCGTTGAAACAATGGCAATAAATGACCATTCCCGAGCGGCTGGAGAATTTGAGGCCGCCCTCAAAATGCACCCCCCCGCAATTGTCAGAAACGTTATTCCAACAATCAATAGACCTATGTAACCAAAGCATGCATAGACGGTAATGTAATAGTTGTCCAACACCGTATGGGACCACTTATCAACTTTCATTAGTCCAGAACTAAGCATAAGGTTAGGATCAGGACCAATTCCAGTCATTGGTCTTGTTTCTAAAATGGGCTCCAATTGTTGCCACGCCAACTGTCGAGCCATCAGGGCTGGATCATTCGCCGCGGGACGAAGACCATACTCGAATTTTTTGGGGAAAAGTAGCAAAGGAATTGTTATGCTTGCCAAAACAACCACAGAAAAGGCAACTCCTAGATTCTTATTGCGGCGAAACTGAAGATAAAGAATCGGAGTGAGAGCTACAACTAGTCCAGCGTAGTACATCGTTCGGTACTGGGCTCCTAAGATAACCAGGGCGAAGAATAAAACGCCTAACCATTCTTGCCATTTTAGGTTTCGATTAATGATTGGCGCACCAAAAAGCATAATGCCAGCAAACCCTTCGAAGCCCAATTGTGAAGGATAATCCGTCGTTCCAACGGGTCTAAAGATGGACATTTCAACCGGAGTCTTAAAGGTATTAAGGGCCCATCCAATGTTTGCAAGCTGCATTAGTCCTACAAGACCAGAAAAGCCAAAAAAAACAATGATCGTATTTTTTATCCACTTTCGAACTTCGGGACCACAGTACACAGCCTGCATAACTCCGAGGCCAACCATGAGATAGTCAACTAAGTGGGATGTTTGCCATCCCATTGTAAGAAACAGAGTTCTCCCGATGTCCCTATTGATGAGAATTCCGTTAAAAATTGCGTAGGCATAGAAAACTAAAACGCAAACAGCCGCGAACGGAACTCGGACAGGAATTTTGAAAAGCGCAATGCCAGCAAGTAATTGAAGGAAGCACGACAATGGAACGACATAGTCAAGGATCCAACCGAAGCCCGACATTACTTGACGGAACAAAAGAACCGTCATAAACATGCACAAAAGGGCATTGAGATAGGCCCAAATCATGAATGACTTTCGTAAGCCAAACATTTTGCGGTCGGGATCTTTTGCTCGCCTAACTGTATCGATGACGAAGTTAGGTGCTGCGGAATATGGAAGAACCGCAGGAATCGCTAACTTCCTTGTCCGAGGTTGCATGTCTTACCTTCGTGCGATGCTCGAGCCAGTTCGAGTGCCAAAAGGCTCCTCAACCGGCGATCCATTCGTCAATACGATGCTCATTTCCTTAGCACCAGATTTCTGGAGAATTTCTTGGGCAACTGGAATCGCTCGGTAACTCGTGGTCTTCGCGCTGATAACCATGCACACTTCATCCACGTATGTAGCCAATCTAGAAGCATCGGCAAAAACATCAACTGGTGGACAATTGATAACGACTGTATCTGCCTTGCCTCTCAGGTCTTCAATCAAGCTACTCATGTAAGATGAGTTGAAATCGGAAAGGCCAGTAGGCGAAGCCGCCCCTGCAGGCAGGATCATCAAATTGTTGTGTTCGGTACTGACAAAAAGGTCCGTTGATTCTCCGGGAAGAATTGTCCTGCCCAAAATCTCAGCGACACCGCTTCTGCCTTCTACTCCGAACAGTTCACTCAATCGAGGCAACCGAAGATCGCAGTCAACTAGGGCTGTCTTTGATCCAGTTTTCGACATAGCAACCGCAAATTCAGCGGCAGCACCCGTTGAGTCAACGTCTTCTCCGACTGCAGTAAACAGAATGACTCCAGGACGGTTTTCTTTTGCCATCATCGAGAATGCCATGTACCTGAAACTTTCTATCGGCTTAAAGTTGGCATCTCGAATTTCTGAATAATGTCGTCTCGCCAAAGGCTTAGGCATCATAGGAATTGAAGCCGCGACAGGCAAGGCCGTTAGTTCTGCCAATTGCCAACTAGTATGAACCGGCAGTCTGAAGGACTCCATGGCAAATGAGTAGGCAAGCCCAATCAGGGAACCTACGATTGCGGCAAGGATGACATATTTTCTGGTGTCTGGAGCTACTGGCTCACTGCTATTTTCCGGCTCGGCAACGTTCAAAATTTGGCTTGTACTACCTGCAGCGGCATTCGTAAGCTCTTCAACCCATTTCTGGTTCTTTTGGAATTGTTCTTCTTGGACAAGTCTGCTTCGTTGAAGCTCAAAGAATTTTGACTCAACCGCTGGGTATGCGGCGGCTTTTGCTTGGGCCTCCGCAATTGCGGAATTGATTGGAGCCAATGAAGAAGATAGACTACGCACTTTTGCCAAAGCTGCAGCTTCTCTGCCTTGGAGTTCTGGCTTAACTGGGTTCGGAACGTTTAAGTCGCTCATCTTCATAAACGCAGGTTTCTTTTCGAGCGCAACTCGTTTTGCGGTGAGGGAGTCTAGCTTAGCCTGAAGCCGCTTTACGCTTGGTGCATCGTCTAGATATTTCTCTTTTTCTGCATTGAGTTCGGTGACTGCCGATGCTTCCATCTGCCGGTAAAAATTAATCATCGGGTCAATTTCCTTACCCTGTTGACCTTGAATATTTTGAATTGTTCGTCCCAAAGCAGCCCGTATTGCGGCAAGTTCGCCCTTGGCTCCTTCCAATTCAGACTCGGTTAGCGCTTTTCGGTCAACTAGTCTCGCAATTTTTTCGGTTAGGGCTTGAGCTCCGGAGGAGATATCAACAATGCCATTGTCAATTTTCAATTCGCGGAATTCTTTGTCAATAGCATCAAGCTTCTGTTTTGCTTTGCGTGATTGGTCTTTTACACTATTCAAAGCATCGCGTACCGATGTGCTGGACCGCTCCTTACGGTAATCAGCAAATGCAGTAGCAACATTGTTAGCGATCGAAGCGGCTTCATCGGGAGCCATCGCTTTGACTCTGATCTTAACGGTTCTCTGTTGCTCTGGTGCATATTGGTTGAGCGAAGCAGGAATAACCAAGTCAAACATTGGATAGAGCTCTTGGAAGGATTTCCCGGTAGTGAGGGCTTCGCGTCCAAGTTCCTTCGAAGCCTTTTTCAACCCAGCTTCAAAGATTCTTCTTGATTGAAGAATCCCAGTATCCGAATCCAAGTCATTCAATGATCCAGCCAGCAAAAGCTTTTGTAGCTCGATCGGCATGGTTTGGTCAGGTCGAAGCTGAGGGCTTCCTGCTATAACCTCAACAATCGCTTCGTACAACTTCGGTGAGCGAACTGCAATGAAAAAACCAAACAATCCAGCAATGATTGCGGCAAATAATGTTCTACGGATATGGACTTTTAACATTCGGTACGACTTCCCCTATATAAATGGCACAAACTAAACCAAAACCTCATTTGACCAAAAATAGTTAACATCTTCAAACAAACTTTCGATCCTTGGGCAAGGCATAACACTCATCCCTGACCGCAAAGCTATCAATAATGCCTGTAGTTTACACCTGAAGTCGAACTTAGTACGCGCCTTTGCCCGTTAAAACCGCAACTGGAGTGAGCCAAATGATCTTTGCGTCTGTTCCCAACCCGATCTCAGAAGCATATTTTAAGTCCAATTCAATCATTTCGGCGAAGCTTAGGTCGCTTCTTCCCATAACCTGCCAAAAACAGGACATTCCTTGCGGAACATCCATTCTTCGCTTCTCAGATTCAGTTAATTTGTCGCCTTGGTGAATAGGCAACGGTCTTGGTCCAACAAAACTCATGTCGCCGAGAAAAACGTTGATCAGCTGAGGCAATTCGTCAATACTGAAACGACGCATGAATCGACCAATTGGAGTAATTCGCGGGTCATTCTTCATCTTGAAAATAGCGCCATCTTTTTCGTTATGTTCCTTTTCAAATTCAGCTTGCTTTCTGTCGGCGTCAACATACATGCTTCGGAACTTCAAGAAATGGAAAATTTTTCCGTCGCGGCCGTATCGATGGCTTTTGTATACGATTGGTCCAGGAGAAAAAAGATAAATGATGATGCCGATGATGATGAATGGAACTAGCATCAAAAGAAGCAAAATCGATGAACCTAGAATGTCAAGCAACCGCTTAATCCGAAGATATCCTCTCCGGTTTGACGTAGCCATCCTTAAATTCAATTCGCCCTCAACAGCGACTGCTTCTTTTCCCGTAGCACGAACCATAACTCCCTAGCCTCAAAAAATGGCAATGACGCCAAAGGCTCAACAGCGAACCTCAAAAATATTGTTGGTCAATTTCTTGACCAGCGTTACTCAACTGTAACTGATTTAGCAAGATTACGAGGCTGATCGATATCGCAACCATTCAGCTTCGCAACGTGATATGCAAATAATTGTAACGGGATTATTGCCAAAAGTGCGTTAAGAAATTCGAATTTCGTTTTTGGAACTTTGATAACATGCTCCGCAACTTGGTCCATGACTTCGTCTTCCGCAGTTGTAATTGCAATAATTCTTCCCCCCCGAGCCTGAACCTCCTTCATGTTGGACACAACTTTGTCACGAATGTTCGGATCCGTTGCTCCAAAGATTGAAACGACTTCATTTGTCACTAGGGCTAAAGGTCCATGCTTCATTTCGCCGGCTGGATACTCCTGGGTCGGGATGTAGGCAATCTCCTTTAATTTGAGAGCCCCTTCCATCGCGACAAATGCATCGGCACCGCGACCAAGGAAGAAGCAAAGTGGCATATCTTTGTATTCCTCAGCAAGTTTCTCAATCTGTGGTTCAAGCTTCAAACACTCTGCCATGAGCTCATCCATTCGACCGATTTCTGAAACCCATTCATCAACTCTCACACCCGGAACTTCTTGCACCTGGGCAATGTAGAGTGCGAGCAAAGCAAAAACCATGACTTGAGCCGTGTAAGCTTTCGTACTGGCAACCGAAATCTCCGGTCCAGCTTGCGTAAAGATCGTTCGATCACATTCTCGAGAGATTGCGGAACCTACGACATTGACAATTCCAAGGGTCCGAATCCTTCGCTGCTTACAAAGTCTGAGAGCAGCAAGTGAATCGAGTGTCTCGCCGCTTTGACTGACAAATATTGCGAGTGATTTCGGTGATAAAACAGGATCACCGTATCGGAACTCCGATGAAAAGTATACGTCAGTTGGCAATCGCAAGGCACTCTCAAAGAGATGCTTCCCCATCAAACCTGCATGGTAAGCGGTGCCACACGCAATGATGTTAACCCGGTCAATTTCCGTCCAGACATGGTCCCCAAAGATTCCATCAAGCCTAACCTTGCCTTTTTCGTCAATTCGACCAGCTGCAACTTGCCGCATGACTTGAGGCGGCTCATGGATTTCTTTCCGCATGAAGTGCTCATATCCACCTCGCTCGGCTGCGTCAACGTCCCAATCAATGTGCATCGGAACTATGGGAAGTTCTTTGCCATCTCCATCAATGAGCCTGATTCGCTCCTTCGTAAGAATGGCAATTTGGTTCTCTTCCATGATCACAACTTCACGGGTGTACGGCAAGAGCGCAGGAATATCCGAAGCGAGCATATTTTCGCCAACTCCAATTCCTAGAACCAGCGGAGACGAATTTCGAACACAAACAATCTTGCCCGGCTCAGTAACGCTCATCACAACAAGCGCATAGGCTCCCCTGAGCTTCTTAACCGCTTTCCTGACCGCTTCCTCGAGCGGCACACCATCGGAATACTCTCTTCCTATGATGTGGGCAGCGACCTCTGTATCAGTCTGAGAGAAAAACTTATGGGAATGTGAAACTAGATCGGCTTTGAGTTCAAGATAGTTTTCGATGATGCCGTTATGGATAATGGCGATCCGTTCAAACCGATCATAGTGTGGGTGAGCATTTTCATCTGTTGGCCCCCCGTGAGTGGCCCAACGGCTATGAGCAATGGCTAAATCAGCCTGCTTCGGTGAATCAAAAAGAACCTTCCCAAGCTCGGATAACTTGCCAGCCTTCTTGGTGACTGCAATACTTCCGTTGTCGAGGTATGCAATCCCTGCGCTGTCATAACCGCGATATTCAAGACGTTTGAGTTGATCAAAAACGACATCAACTGCGTTCTTTGGTCCTACGTATCCAGCGATTCCACACACCTGTCTAGTGTACTAGGTTAGGCTCAATCTGAATAGTGGTCTCACGAGCTTCAAACCTTTCTAAGCCGAAGAACTGCTATCCCGGCAAACAGGGCGGTAAAGCCAGCTAAAGCTGCAATGGGTACAACTGCAGCGCTTAATCCTGCGCCTCGATACATCATCGCATCGATTCCTTCAATAGACCAACGCACGGGAATGACCGCGGAAATAGTTTGTACAACTTTGGGCATCATTGAGGTTGGAAACCAAGCTCCGCCAAGCATGGACATCATCAGAACCGCCAACACCGACATTCCTCTGCTTTGTGCCTCAGTCTTGCCCAAAGAGGCAACAAACAAACCAAATGCCGCCGTCATAAGAGCTGACATGATTGCAACAAGGGCGAGACCAATCCAGCTTCCATAGACTCGAAATCCAAACACAAGCATCCCGAAAGCCAACACAAAGGAAAAGATTAGTAGGGCGATAAACCAGGAGCCCAGTCCTTTACCGAGAACCAGCGACATAGAGGAAACCGGAGCCGCTTTCATCCGCGTCCAGACTCCTGTTCGACGATCTCTCAGTAGCCCCATAGCGGCATCAATGGCAAAAAACAGTAATCCTTGGATAGCCATGCCAGCAAAAATGTGCCCGCGGGTGGCATTTGATTCGGCATTTGCGTCCTTCGACGCAGTCATTGCGGAAGCAGATATCTCAAATGGCTGATTCATTCCCCCGCCAGAACCACCGTTAGCAGTCATGGCACCAGTCTTGTCTAGAGCCTCCCATGAGCTTAGGAATTCTCCCCATGCGGCTTTGCGACTTGGATCAACTTCGTTTTGCAACGCTGCTTCCATATTCGTTTTTGCACCATCGCCCGACATTCCTGCCTTTGAAATTTCTTGCACCAGGACCTGCATAATCGCACCCTGAACAATTTGGCGATCAATCGCTTTACCTGGATCGTAAAACTCGTCAAGTTTTGCTGGTGTGCCCGTAAACAGGGCGCTCCTTGCTTGGGCTCCGAAGCCCTTACCAAATGCAATTGCGACACTTTTTTGGCCACTCTTTACCGCCATTTGAGCAGCACTCCTCGAAACGACTTCAATGGTCAAATTTTCATTTGACTTAAGCTTGTCAACGAGGACTTTTGTCATTGAGTCATTATCTTCATTAACCACCAAAAGTGGAATCTTGGTTGGTTTCTGGTCTCCTCCTCCAGAGCTCATGATCATCGTAAAGAAACTAGCAATGGCAATTGGAACCATAAAGCTTGTGATCATGCTCTTTCGGTCTGCGGAAAAGAGGCGAACATCTTTCTTGGCAATACTTACAATGTGACTTAACATGCTATTCACCCCGATCAATCTCTCAGTGACTTCCCGGTACTCTTGAGAAAGACCTCTTCAAGTGTGCCGCGTTCTACGCGCATATCATCAAATACCAGTCCTGCGCTTTGGAGTTCGTTAACCGAGTCAACAATTGCCTTTGCATTATGATCCGGCAATACTTCGACGGTGGATTCAGTTCTAAAAATGGTGCCGATCTTCCCTCTGCCGAGTACTGCTTCTGCTTCACTTGCGATTTCTTGGTCAGCAAAGCTAAATCGAAGTTGAAATCGACACGGAAGGGTCCTTAAAAGCTCATCAAGCGTGCCCATCATCATGACTTTTCCGTGGTCAATGATAGCAATATGATCGCACATCCGCTCGACTTCCTCCATATAGTGACTGGTGTAAATGAGGGTCATTCCGTCGGCTTTTAGCTGTTCCAGTACGTCGAAAATTGAATTCCGGCTTTGGGGATCTACGCCCACTGTCGGTTCGTCAAGTACTAACAGCTCCGGACTATGGATGAGCGCAATCGCTATATTCAATCGCCTCTTCATCCCACCCGAAAAGTTTTTGACTGGCTCGGTCGCCCGGTCGCTCAGTCCAACAATCGTTAGTACGGCCTTTGTTCTCGCTTCCGTCTCCGATTTTGTCATCCCATATAAGGAAGCAAAAAACGACAAGTTTTGAACAAAATTGATGTCCTCGAAGAGGGCAAGTTCTTGCGGCACAAATCCGATCTTTCGTCGAAGTGGATCTGTTTCACCAGCTATTGATTTACCGTCAATCGTGACTTGTCCGGAATCGGGCACTAAGGTTCCGACGATCATTGAAATCGTTGTAGACTTACCTGCTCCGTTTGGACCAAGCAACCCAAAGCAAGTTCCCTTCCTGACTTCGAAGTTCACTCCATTGACCGCTTTCAACTCGCCAAAGGATTTAACTAAGGATTGAACCACTACCATCACAGAGCGATACGAAACCGCCTGGGCTAACGTTTCAATGGAGTGTAAATCCATGACAAGGATTGTTAAGTTTTGGGGACTTCTACCGGAAATAGCTAGACAAGATTTGTCTAATGATTGATAATGGTTGTGAGTGCCACTGGGCATTCGATTTGAGGACAATAAAATGAGAAACAGGAATCTTTTACTAACTTTGGGCTTGTTTGGGGTGTTTAGTTCAGCACACGCAAATATCTTGGTCAATCCAGGATTTGAGACCGGGAATATGACGGGGTGGACCACAACGGCATTTACTGCCACAAACAACGATTTCCATACCGGAGCATGGTCTACGATTGCTTTTGGGAACGTGAATTTGGCACAGAGCTTCGCTCCAGTTGCTGGAACAGATATTACAGAAGTTTCAGTTTGGGTAAAGCAGCCAAATCTTTCCACGTTCTTCTTTGCGTTCGATATTTTGTATACCGATAGCACTTTCGATGAGACAATAGGCTCTGGCGGGGTCGCGACAACATGGACGAAATTTGATTTTACTTCCTTGGTGAACACAAGCAAGACTGTTTCAGGTATTCGTGGCTGGGGTTATTCAACTGGTGGAACGAACGACGTCACATGGTATGACGACTTCGTAGTTAACGTCAATCCAGTACCGGAACCAGCCTCTTTTGCTGTGCTTGGTCTTGGGGCTTTTGCCCTTCTTCGCCGACGAAAGAAGTAGTTTAGGAGTGAGTTAATCACAAAAAATGGCCTCCCAGATGAGAGGCCTTTTTTTATTCCATGACAATGTTGATTGCGTCGATGACTTGCTGAATATCCGGCAGAGCGGCGTACTCATAAATCGGGTTATATCCAACATGGACATCATCTCGACAAACAAGCTGAGGAGGAGACAAGAATAAATTGAACCTTTCTGGCACACTCACCATGTTGCTGATAATACTTTCGCCAAATCCGCAGGTCTTGGTGTCTTCGTGAACCACAACCAATCGTCCAGTCTTATCGACTGACTTGGTAATCGTTTCGTAGTCGCATGGAACGATGGAAAGTAAGTCGATGATCTCACACGAGACATTGCCGCATTGCTTAATCGCCTCTTCAACGAGTTCAATCGTATTACCGTAGGTTACGATCGTCACATCGCTGCCTTCTTGAACTATTCGAGCCTTGCCAAATGGAACTGGCTTAACATCCGTGACATCGCGCTGCATTCGGAAAATGTGCTTTGGAATGAGGACAAATGATGGATCGTCACCGTGGATGCTGGACCAGAGGATTCCCGCCGCGTCTTCTGGAGTGCTCGGGATTGCGACGCGAATTCCAGGCACGTGAGCCAACGATGCTTCGTTTGACTGGCTGTGCCACAAAGAGCCGCCGGGCAAGTATGCGCCGTACGGAGCGTAGATCGTGATCGGACATTTCCACTCACCAAAGGAACGCCACCGGAGCGTAGACATATTCGCCACGATCTGATTCCAGCCTGGGGAAATGAAGTCGATGAACTGAAGTTCGAATACCGGTCGCCAACCGTAGGCTGCCATTCCGATTGCGACACCCATAAGGGTAGCCTCGGCTAGAGGTGAGTTGAAAACTTGCTTAGGGAAGGACTCGCTGAGTCCTTTTGTTACTCCAAAAACACCACCTTTGGGATCTTCGATATCTTCGCCAAAGAAAACAATTTTCGGATCGGTTTCCAAAGCCTTCTGGAAGGTTGTATTGATACTGGAAACCATAGTCATTCGACCCGGGGTTACAGGCGGAGCCTCGGCAACCCTTTCATCACCCCAACAATCTTTCATGACTTCGGACGCCAGCGGATCGTCTAACTTTTCAGCGGCTAAATAGTCCTTGTCAACCATTTCGACAACTTCGTCTTGTAATTTCGAGAACAATTCCTCGGTAAGACCGCCCTCGGCAATCAGCTCTTCCTTCAGCAACCGGATTGGGTCCCGATGAGTCATTTCCTCGATTTCGTCGAGATCACGGTAAACGCGGTGGTCATCGGAAGAAGTATGTGATGAAAGTCGGTCGAGATCAACCCACATCATCGTTGGTCCATCGCCCTTTCTTGCTTTATCAATGGCCTTCTTACCTGCTTCGAATACTTCGCCTACTTGGCGGCCATCGACCTTGACGTAAGCGTTTTCATCAAGAAGATCGAGATGAAACGGAAGAAACTTTTCGGTTGGAGTCGAGATTCCGTACTTGTTGTCCTCAACGATAAATACGACGGGCAGCTTTTCCTGAACGGCAAACGCCCAAGCTTCAAAGAATTCTCCCTGGCGTGAAGAGGCGTCACCGACAGTTACAACAACAACAGAATCCTTGCCATCGAGCTTCATCGCCCATGCGGTACCGCAACCTGGCAAAAGGTTCGCTGCCGTGATCGTGCAGACACTCACAACGTTATGCTTTCGACTGCTGTAGTGACCTGGCATCTGCCGACCACCACTACTGCTTTCTCGCTTGGCAAAATAAGCAACTGCAAGTTCGTAGTTACTGAGCCCCCGCGCAAGCATGAGACCGCGATCACGATAGTAAGGGTAAATATAGTCGTCTTCGCGCAGACTAAGAGCCATCGCCCCAAGGGCTTCATGCCCCATGCCGGATACTTGGAACCAGCCTTTGCTTTGTCGAAGAAGAATGCCCTCACGTCGGTCTCCCTCACGACTCACCATCATGAGTTTGAGAAAATCGAGTTTATTGAGCACGTTGGATGCCTGAATTGTTGACATAGAATGCTTATCCATTTCGCCGTTGAAAGGATCGCCAGGGGTTGCCTGCCGCCTTCCTATTGTACCGCTTTACGTAGATGTTCTACGGTCAAATCGCTTACCAGATTCTCGTCAAAGTTTGACAATTTCACCAGAAATTGTGATCCCTTCTCCGCCCGTCTTTCCTTCTGTCTTCGGATCACCTACGGCATTCTTCTTGGTGTCAGTCGATTCGAAAATCATGATTGTATTGGGGTCTTTGATGTCGCCCTTATACTTTCCGGCAACAGAAGAATTCATCGCAAATCCGTACTGATCAGAGTTCATCTCAACATCCGGTCGCTTCAGTTTCCTGTCAGCCTCACCTTTTTTCAGGTTTTGGGTTTGGAGTCGAATCAACAAGTCGTCCATCCACTCTTCTGCCTTTGGATACGAGTCTTCCGATGCCTGATATAGCTCGGCGGCGGTTTGCATCGCCTTCAACCGATCCTTCACATCACCTTTATATGCCTCGGTTCCCGAAATGTCCTTTTGGGTAAGGGTCGCAATGATCGACCGAATCGCTTTGCCTTGGGGGGTGAATGAGCCACCAATAATGGCGACCGCCCCAACTAGCAGTGTGCCACGGACAATCTTCTTTCGCTTCGACATATATCTTCATTGTATCGGACGAATGAACCATCTGTCACAATACTGACAAGTGCCAGTACCGATCAATCTTCCAAAAGTTAGCCTGATTTTGGCGCCGACTCCTCTCCATCGGCTGGACCGAATGTCGAACGAATTGGGCCTCGATCTTTGGATTAAGCGCGATGATCTCACTGGCTTTGCCATGGGCGGAAACAAGGGGCGAAAACTTGAATACCTGATGGGTGAAGCGCTTAGACAATGTGCTACAACCGTGATCACATGTGGAGCGGCTCAATCAAACTTTGTGCGCCAACTCGCGGCAGCATGCTCCCGATTCAATGTCAAATTCATTGCCGTTGTCATGCCCTTGCCTTACGAATTTGAACCAGTTGGTGGAGGACTTGAACCCGAAGGTGGAAACATCCTCCTGAACCACTTGCTTGGAGCAGACATTAGAATGATGCCAAATGGCACCTGGGACACCATGTTCGACGAAACCAAACGGGTAGCCGATGAATGTCGTCAAGCCGGAGAAACCGTCTACGAAATCCCAATTGGCGGAAGTTCACCCCAAGGTGCCTACGCTTTCTATGAGGCGGGACTCGAGTTACTCAACCAGGACTCTAACTTTGATTTGGTCGTCGGAGCAAGTTCATCCGGCTCTACTCAAACGGGGCTTACCTATGCTTTCGCTGGTACCAATACCCATTTTCGTGGCATTGCCTGTGACCCTGAACCGGAAATGGTCCACGAATTTGCCACATTAGCAAAGGGTATTGATGACATCACAGGAAAGAATCTTAGCTTAACTGCCGAGGATTTTGATTTTGATCTTCGCTTTGTCGGTCCCGGATATGGAGTTCCGAGCGATGGCGGCACAAAAGCAATTGAAAAGCTTGCCAAAATGGAAGGCATCTTCCTCGATCCGGTCTACTCAAGCAAAGCCTTCCACGGACTAATTGAAATGGCTAAAATCGGTGAACTACCCAAGCGTGTGTGCTTCTGGCACACCGGTGGTAGTCCGGCATTGTTTGCAATGTAGAACCTAAGCGTCTCGAAGGCCTTTGGCCCAGCGGAACAACAAGTAAATCCCTATAGACAGCGCAATCTGAAAAATGATTTCACCGGATGACATGCTGGTGTCTTTCCGTTATTTCACAGGAAAGACACCGTACTTGCACTAGCTTGTTACTTCTACATTGAGCGGATCCTCAACAGGACCAGGACCAGCACCAGGTTTGAATCCGTCTGGACCACCAAATGGCATTGGCTTCTTCATCCACTTGGCAAACAAGTTCGATAGGTCATCGAAGATCGTATACGACGCAGGGATGACCACCAAGGTCAACAGGGTCGAAAGAATGATTCCACCAAGAATGATGATAAAGATACTTTGTCGGAACTCTGACCCCCGTCCCAAACCAATTGCAACGGGCAGCGATCCAAAGATCAGCGCTAACGTCGTCATCATGATCGGACGAAGTCGAGTCGGACCCGCCTCAGCAATTGCATCGTGTCGATTCCTGCCACGTTCACGAAGAGTATTCGTAAAGTCGACCAGGAGAATCGCGTTTTTGCCAACCAAACCAACCAGGGCTATGACTCCCAAAAAGCCAATAACACTAAATGATTGATCAGTCAAAATCAGCGCCAACAATGCACCGACCATCGCCTGCGGTTGGGCAAGCTGAATGATCAAAGGATACAACCAGTTGTTGTAGAGCGCTGCTAGAACCGCGTAGACAGAAAAGATTCCAATTGCGAATGCAACCATCAAGAAGGCTGATTCACGCTGCTGGGCATCCTGCTCGCCAAGCATCTTAAACTTTACGCTTGCCGGAACTAGTTTCTCTTTTTCAACCCACTTTGCAATTTCTCCTACTACAACTCCGTTAGAGAATCCTGGCAAGATGTCTGCCGTAACCTGAATTTCCTCCGCACGGTCGCGTCGGTTGATCGCAGTCAAACCAGGTTGCTCGTCAAGTGTCGCCAACTGACCAACGTATACGGGTCGCCCTTGGTTAAAGCGCAATGGAACTGAAGTTAAAGTCTCTGGGTTGTCTCGATCAACATAATCCAACATGACCCTTACCCCGTACTCTCGACCATTGACTCGAAGCTTATTGTCATCGTTTCCTTGGTACAAGGCGCGAATGGCAGCTCCAACGGCAGTTGCATCCATATTCATGTCCGCAACTTTCCGATAATCAGGTCGAATCTGAAGCTCGGGCTTACCCGACTTGACGCTTACATCCGGGTTCAGGACGCCGGGAATAGCCCCTCCTGCAAGGCGATCTCGAATGTCAGCCGCTGTTTTAGTCAAAGCTGCACGATCATCGGATCGTAACGCAATTTGAATGGCTCGTCCAAAAGCAAAGTTCGATACACCAGAGATTCGGACTGTCGCTCCAGGAATCTTTCCAACTGCCTTTGTAAGATCCGCAATGACGGTATTGGCTCGATTATCGCGCAGCTTTTCTGGGTTCCTGGATAGCTTATCAATGATCGATCGGCGGTCATAAAGCTTTCCGGTAACTTCCCCAAAGTTCGAAGATGAACTATCTCCACCGAAGGAAGATCCAGATTGCTTACCGACTTCGGTCAACGTGAACTGGACATCCGGATGCTTAATAAAATGACCCTCAACCTGACGTGCCACTAAGTCGGTTTGAGCCAAACTTGTGCCAACTGGAAGTTCAATCGTAGCCCTGATTTGAGTCGGATCAGTAGGTGGTAAAAATCCGAACTTAAACAAAGACTCGTTCTTCCAGTGACCGTAGAACATTCCAATAACCGCAACAAATGGGAATACAAGACCAAATAGGGCCCCGCCCCAAATCGTTCTCAACGTCAACCTTCTGTAGAAAATTGCATTAAAGATGGTTGCGATAACACCCAGAATGATGTAGAACATCATTGGTCCAATCCCGACCTTCATGGCACCGGGAATGTTGATCGGAGAACCCTGGCTCACACCACCACCGGCAATAAGAATAAATACTGAAATGAGAACGGTGTTTCCGGCAATGAACGTAAACCATCGGTGATTAAGTGACCACTCTAAGATTCGTCGATATCGCTTTTCTAGGTTCCCAAATCCCTTTTCAAACCAAGTTGCAAACCAACCGTGGTGCTGCTCAACATCTTCACCCTTCCGGAACCAGCGAGAAGCCAACAAAGGAGTAAGTGTGAACGACACGAACAAGGAGGTCAGAACCGCAAAAACATAGGTAATTGCGAGTGGCTTGAAGAACTGGCCAGCAATGCCGCCAGCAAAGCCAATCGGGAGGAAAACGACCACGTCAGCAAATGTGATTGCAAGGGCAGCGACACCAATTTCGTTTCGACCGTTAATTGCCGCTTCGCGAGGGTCTTCACCAAGTTTGAGGTGCCTAAAAATGTTCTCTAAGACAACGATCGCGTCATCAACCAAAACTCCCACCGCAAGGGACATTCCGAGCATCGATAGCGAGTTGACCGTAAAGCCAACTGCTTTCATGGCAATAAATGCCGCAAAGAGACAAGTCGGGATCGCCAATGCGACGATCAAAGTTCCACGAAAATCATGGAGGAAGACATACACAATTAAGGCGACAAGAATGATTCCAAAGATCAAGGAAAACGTAACGTCACTAAGTGATTCGTCAACTAAAATCGACTCATCGTATTGAGTTTTGAATTGAATTGGAAATTGTTTCTCGATCGTCGGTAGCAAGGCTTTGATCGCCGAGTTAACTTCGAGCGTATTTCCTTCCTTTGTTTTTTGAACGGAAATCGCGACCGTATCATCGCCATTTAATCGAGCAATTCGTCCCCGTTCTTTGACCGTATCTTGGATATCGGCTACTTCAGACAGGTAGATCTGGCGAGCCTTTGCATTCGGGTTTGAACTGTCACTTACCTTTACAACAATCTTTTTGATTTGGTCAAGACTGGTGAAGTCGCTCTTGACCCGAACAGAAATGTCTCGGCCCCCTGATACAATTTTGCCACCTGGAATATTTGCGTTGGCATACTGGACGGCGGTCATGACTTCGCTAACTCCAACGCCGTATTGAAGGAGCTTGTCCTTCTTCAATCGAATCTGGATTTCGCGGATATCGCCACCACTGACATTGACTGATGCGACGCCATTGACCTGACTAAACTTATCAATGATCTTGTCTTCGATCAAGTCACGGAGTTCCTTACTTGAAAGGCTAGGGCTACTAGCAGCCAAGTTGTAAATCGGTTGAGCCGAGTTATCAAATTTTGTAACTGTTGGCTTTAAGGCATCTTTAGGAAGACTATTAACGACCGAATCGACTTTGGTACGCACGTCATTGAGTGCAACGTCGGTGGAAACACCCAATTCTAGCGAGATAACAACTGCCGAGGCTCCTTCTTGAGAAATTCCTTGCACTTCTCGGATACCGCTGACACCTGAAACTGCTTCTTCAATCTTTCTAGTAATCAACTGGTTGATGTCATCAGGACCGGCTCCAGGATAGGATGTCTGGACTGTGATCGTTCCAAAGTTGACTTCCGGATTGTTTTCCTTCCGCATGCCCTTAAACGAAAGGGTTCCTACTAAAATTGCCGTGATGACAAGGATAAAAATAAGAACTGGTCGTGACAGTGCTAGTTTTGTCATTGTTCCTTACACTCCTTTGCTGGCTTGAGAAACTCTAATTTTTGTTCCATCAACCAAGGCGCCCTGTCCCTTTGAAATCACTTGAGTCGCACTAGAAATTCCTTTCACTTCAACCATCGAGCCTTTCTTAATCCCCGTGGTAACAATGATCTTCTTAGCTTTCGCGGCACTTCCAACTCCCTCAGCAGCCATGATGTACTTGATGCCATCTCGGCTGATCACAGATTCCTCACTCACCATCAAAGCTCCCTTGTTCTCATTGAGTACAACTGAGCAATTAGCGAACATTCCGGGCTTTACCCCGGTAGAAAGTTGAGCAAATTGAATTCGAACGTTGAAGAGACGTCCAACATTATCGCCCTGAGGACTAATCGAAACTACCTTGCCTTGGAACGTACTTCCTGGTTTTCCGTCAACCGAAATTGAAACACCGGTTCCTTCGCGAATCAAGCCAATCTTATCTGATGGAGCCTGACCTTCAAAATATACACCTGAGCCACCAACGAGGCGTGCAATCGGTGTACCTGATCCAACGACTACGCCGGACTGAAGGGGACGCCCATAGATTCTTCCCGAAAAAGGCGCTCTTATTGAAGCGTCTCTCAGATTCTTCTCAGCAACTTGCAATTGGGCTCGAGCAGAATCGACTTGAGCTCGGGCTCCGCTAACCTGATCCAATAGAACAACATCCAATCGTTTGGAGGACTTGGCGGATTCCAGGGCTTGCTCGGCTTGTCTAACCAGCTCTCTCGCCGTTTGAATATCTTCGGGTCGAACCGAGTTTTGAATCAGCTTCAGGGCTTGAACCGAATTCTGGTACTGAGCCATGGTTGATTCATAAGTGTTCATGGCTGTGTCGAGCTGAGATCCAGCAAGTGCACCTTCCTTGACAAGAATCCTAACCCGATCAAGGTTTTTCTTGGCTGTATCAAAATTGCTTTTGGCGGCAGCTACGTTATTCTCGGCTTGCTCTCGCTCTTCTGGTCGGGCACCATTTAGAGACTTTTGAAGCTGAGATTTCGCAGAACGAAGTGACGCTTCCGCTTGCCGGACAGCTGCCGACGATCGGCTAGGTGTAAGGCGAGCATTTGCAGATGCTTGAGAAAGCTGGGCTAATGCACTCGAGAGGGATGCCCGCGCCTGGTTTGCTTGTTGTTGAAGATTATCTGAGTCCATAATTGCAACAACTTGACCCTGAGAAACTGAATCGCCATCCTTGATGTAAACCGCTTGGATTTTTCCAGGAACCTGGGCACTAATCTGAGCATCGTCGCTGGTAACAATCTCACCGTTGACTTGCAGAAGTTCCTGAATATCCTCGACCTTAACGGGAGTAACCGCAACGTCCCGAAGAGGATCATTAACAATCTCCGACGTATCTTTAGCTGCCTGTTGACCTTTTCGATCAACACAGCCGGTTACGCCAAATGCGATCATGACGGCGACCAGCGCCAAACTAAACTTCCTCACTTCTTACCCCTCATATATGTCTCGTACTGCTTGATTGCTTCCTCGATGTTGTCCGCTCCAACTGCACGTTGAAGATCTGTAAATGCCTGAAAATAGTCATACATCGAATTGACTAAATTGTTTTGAGCATTAACCCATTGGGTCTCTGCGTCAATAATCTCTAAAACTGTTCCTTCACCAGCGTCCCGCCGAATCCTGGCGATTCGAACGACTTCTTTTGCCAATTCATCTTGCTCAATTGCAGACTTCTGACGAGCCATTGCACTCGACATGTTTGTCAACGCAGACCTGACCTCTTGTGAAATGCTGAGCTTGAGCAAATCAAGATTGTTCTTGGTCTGGTTAATCGTCGATTGCGTCTGGTTCATTTTTGCCCGAGCAATACCCGAGTCGTATATTGGAACCGAGAACAACAAAACAGTGGTATTTACTTCCCGTTGCGGGTTCAACCCAACAGGGTCCAAGGTTTGGTTATTCTGAATCGATAAGTTGAGCGATGGCGACATGGATTGCCCTGCATACTTTTTCGATGCGTCAAGGGCAATGACGGTGTTGGAAAGCGAGTGAATCTCCGGTCGGTGACCTTGACCAAGCTCTATAAGCTTGTCTGTTTGCGACTGAACCGCAGGAATTCCAACTAATCCTTCAACTGTGTAATCCGCTTCTATTGGCCGGTTAATGACCAAATTCAAAACTTGCTTTGAAATTGAATATCCGTTTTCAGCATTGATTAAGTCAGAGTCAGCCGACGATTTTTGAGCTTGTAGTCGCTTTAGATCAATCAGGGCAATCACTTCAGCCTTATATTGCTTTTGGGCTTGTTCAACGCGAACAAGAATATTCGCTCTTGCTTGTTTCGAGATCTCAACCAGCCCCTGAGCTCTCAATACATTGAGATAAGCCTTTCGAACGCCTTGCTTAAGATCATTTTGGGCGGCGGCTTTCGTATCTACTGACGCCTGGACTCCGGCCCTAGCTGCTTTTAGGTTTGATTTCCAAACTCCAACAATATCCAACGGCATTGTCAATTGAGTGGACCAAGTATTAGTGTCTAGTGGAGTAAAGGTGATTGTTTGTGTTCCAATCGTGCCAGTCGAGGCGTGACCGTATCGAAGATACTGGTAGTTCGTCGTAACTTTGGGACCAAAACTCCCGGCTGCTTCACGAACTTTTTGTTCGTTGCTGTTCACCGTTTCTTGTGCATTCTTAACGGCAAAAGAATTCTGTAAGGCTAAAGCCACAGCTTCGTCCATCGTAAGGACGTCTGGTTTAGGGTTTATCAAAGACAAGGCAAGTGAAAGAGCTTTAAATGTAATCATTCTTCTTCAGCGGCTATTCGAGCCTCGATTCGTTGGACACTTGCGGTGAATTCATCAAGAAAGTCTCGAACCGCATCAATTTTGAAAACCATAAGTCCTTTATGTATAGGGTGACGCATAAACAGCACTTTGTCTCCTGGTTCAATTTCCAGTTCTTGTCGAGCCTCAGCCGGGATGACGACCTGCCCGCGTTCTCCAATGGTGGCGGAACCAAAGAAGGCCTCATCAAAATTCATACATTTTTCATTCATATCATTTATGTATGAAAAGTAAGATAGCACAACAATGTTGCAAATTGATACTTATGCATACGGGAATCCAAAACTTGGAGTTGCAAGAATGGGACCAATTGCCCCGCTTCACCAGACAAAGAATTGCCGGAAAGCAGTATTGAGACACAAAAAAGCCCCACTTCATCAGAAGTGGGGCTTTACAAAATCAAATGTCCTTAAGCTTGAACTTGCTCTGCGTAAACCGCAATTCTTCGCTTGTTCTTTGGACCTTCAAACTTCACTTGACCATCGATCAATGAATAGATTGTATGATCTCGACCGATGCCAACATTTGGACCAGGATGGAACTGAGTTCCACGCTGTCGAACGATGATCGCGCCCGGCTTTACGATTTCGCCGCCGTACTTCTTAATACCAAGTCTTTGCGAATTACTATCGCGACCGTTTCTAGTAGAACCTTGACCTTTTTTATGTGCCATTTATTAGCTTCCTGCCACCACGTCGGTGACTTTCAAATGAGTTTGAGGCTGTCGATGTCCCCATCGCTTTCGCTCATTCTTCTTTGGTTTGTAATTAAAAGCGTTGATCTTCTTGGCTTTGCCTTGTTTGACAATCTCGCCAACAACCTTGGCACCCTTAATGAATGGGCTACCTACCTTTGTTTTGTCGCCATCAACGACAGCTACGACTTCAGTCAGTTCGATTGAAGTGCCGGTCTCGCCTTCTAACTTCTCGATGATCAAAATGTCGCCTTTTACCGCGGTGTACTGTTTTCCACCGGTCTTTACGATTGCATGCATGTTCAAAAACTCCTACTTAATTAGCGACGACTTGGCGCAATTAGAAATTATGGCAAGAAACGCCAAGAAATTTCTACTCCTACACAAGGTTCACCTGCGGAAGAATCAATATTCTACCCAAAAATGTGAACATCTGGACATTTTTGACAGTCACTTGCATTATCCTGATGGTTATGTCGCGTGGATTTGGTCTTCTATTAGTACTTTTGAGCCTCGTTTTGTGCTCGTGTTCGGGCGGAACAAGCGCTCCAGCGGGGATTAATTACGTAACTGACTGGACACGTCGATTAACGGCCGGACAAATAACAGGACTTTCGCAAAAGGTCAACATCTTGGACAGCGCTGGCCTCCCAGTTACGACCCAAATAGTTCAAAACGTTGCCGCACCAATCGAGACAACTAAATTTGACTTACCAAATGGAAGCTATCTCATTCAGGTTCAACTATATTCCTCGGCTAATGCTGCAGGGACTCAAACGGGTTCTCTTGAGGTTCCAGTAACGATTTCTAATGGAAGCCGAGTTACGGTTAATTCGGCGGTTGGAGATGCGGTAGACGCGATCAATGTCACGCCTGACCAAGCAAGCGTCCAAGTAGGGAGAGGAAAACAATTTCGAGCGGCCGGATTGAATACGAGCGGCATAAAGACATTCACAACTCCAAACTCACTAGTCTGGTCAGTGCTCGGAGGCGTTGGAACCGTAACAACAGATGGAAATTTCACCTCCACCGCAATCGGAACAGGTAGCGTCAGGGCCCTCTATACAAATGGACGATCAGGATCTGCAGCCGTAACCGGAACTCCTCCTTCAGCTACTCAGGGCAAGTGGACGGTTTTGGTATACATGAACGGAGCAAATGACCTTCAGCAATATTCTGTTCTCAACATGAACCAAATGGAGCGCGTTGCAAGTAATCCAGACGTACGATTTGTTGTTCAGTGGAAGCAATTCCCAGCCCAATTTAATGGCGGTACGTTTAATGGCACGAGGCGATATCTGGCCAACTCCGATTTCTCCAATAACATCAATTCCACTTTGCTACAGGACATGGGCACCTCTATTGACATGGGTTCCCCCCAAACTCTCAATGAATTTATTTCCTGGGGCAAGGCTAACTTTCCTGCAGATCATTACTGTCTCATCGTGTGGAACCACGGGAACGGTTGGAGACGGTCAATCACCAACGTTGATTTCACCAGAGCCGTTTCTTACGACGATGAAACCGGCAACTCAATTCAGATTTGGGATCTTAACCAAGCCCTTGGATCTGAGCATTTTGACTTAATCTCATGGGATGCAAGCCTCATGCAAATGATGGAAGTAGCCTACGAAATTAAGGACAATGCTGACTACATTATTGGCAGTGAAGAAAGTCCTCCTGCCGAGGGCCTTCCATACGACCTTGTCTTTGCTCCGTTCCGTGATACTCCCAATTCGACGCCAAAGAACCTTTCGAAATCGTTCGTGGATGGAATGCTGGCCGTGCCCGCATACAACACCAAAAAGATCACTCAAAGTGTGCTCGATACATCGAAATTGCCGGCATTGGCAACTGCAATAAGCACTCTCGGCACCGAACTTAAGAATAATGTTGGTAGCTTAACTGCCGCGATTCAGACTGCACGCGTCAACTCACAAGCTTATAGTCCTTCATCAAATCGGGTTTATCGAGACCTTAAGGATATTTGCTTGCGGATCGAAGCGGGTACATCTAATTCATCTGTTCTTAGCGCCACAGCAGGAGTCAAGACTGCCATTGCTGATGCTGTAGTCTGGGAAGGGCACAATTCCAATTCCATTAACAGCTCAGGAATTTCAATTGACTTCTCATCGGGATCAACGTTTGCAAGTGCTTCCAGTGACTACGCTCTCATGAAGCTCGCGATTGCAACGCAGTGGAATGAGTACCTAGCTCTCGCCCCATAAAAAAATGGGCCCGCTACTGAGGCGGGCCCGATGGGCTTGGAGGGTTTTATGGTCACCGGACTCATATTGGGGGAATAGGATCGGTCCGGTTCTTGCTTGCCTTTCTGGTGAAGTCTAGCTTCACTGTCTGACAATTATCGTGTTCCGCTAATTCCGTGCCAAAAACCCTGTTTGGATACCAGGATCGAGTCAACTCAAGGAAATGCAGCGTTTATACGAGGCTTTGTTAAGAGAGAACTAAAACAAAAAGACCCCACCAGTTGGTGGGGCTTTGGTCTTTGTCTTTTGTCTTTCGAGTGAAAACTATCCTTTGAGAAGGGAAAGGACTGATTGTCCTGATTGGTTGGCTTGTCCCAACATCGCCATACCGGCTTGTTGCATAACTTGCCACTTGGTGTAGTTCGTCATTTCTGAAGCAACGTCTAGGTCTCGGATCGAGCTCTCGGAGTTTGAAAGGTTTTCTTTCATACTGGCAAGCGTTCGGTTGTTCGATTCAAGAACGTTTCTTTGGAAGTTACCAATTCGACCTCTCATCTGGCTGACTTCGTCGATCGCTTTATCGATGACGGAGAGCGCTGATTGAGCACCGGCCGAGGTTGCGATGTCAACTGCTGCGAGGTTCGCAGTTGTTGCCGAAACACCTGAACCTAACTGTCCAGCACTCATATTTCGAAGAGCAAGGTTAGCGGTGGTGTTCGCAAGGAATCCAATTTGGAAGCTTGAGTCTTGGGCAATCACTTGGCCCATAAGCTGGGTATTAACCGCGTTTCCACCTGCAGTAATGGTGAGTTTGTTGCCGTTGTTATCGGTAAGGCTCAATCCATCTGCTCCAGCTGCCCCACCGGTAAAGAGGACGCTTTGACCACCCATAGTTACGGTCGCAGTTGCGTTGGAGCCAGTTACGGATGCCGACGTGTTCGCTGCGGACGATACTGCACCAGATGTGTCAACAAAGTTGATGGATCGGTTGGTACCTGTTTGCGTTTGAGTAAAGATCAATTGGTTTGATGCATCGAATGAAGCGGTTACACCCGTTTGACCGGATGCTGCGTTGAGCATCGAAGCAATACTTGCTCCAGAAGTTCCTGCAGTAACCGTGAAGCTTACGCCATTGACACTAATTGAACCAGATGCGGCTGCACCAGCAGTTAACAATGCTGTTGCCGTGTAAAGCGCTGAAGCAGCAACAACTGTTTGGTTAATCGTGATCAGACCAGTTTGGGTAATTGTAGAGCTGTTTGCGGTACCGCCGAAGCTGAAACCAGCAACCTTTGAAGTGTTCGAAATCTGGGTTGTGACACCAGCAGAACCATCAAGGAGTTTTCGTCCTGAATAGGTTACGGATGAAGAGATTCGGTTGATCGAAGCAACGATTGAGTTGATTTGATCTTGGTTTGCAGCGAGCTGCGTTGCGGTAAGAGTTGCAGTGTTACCAGAAGCAATCGCAAGTCCCCGTGCATCAGCGAGTAGTTGGTTCATTTCTCCAAGTGCGTTCTCAGCGGTCTTGGCGAAGTTCATCGCTTCGGTGTTGTTTCGCATCGCCGAATCCATCGAAGTGATCTGCGATCGGAAAAGCTCGGATGAGATAAGACCAGCAGGATCATCAGATGCATCTGCAATTCGCAGGCCCTTTGACAACTTGCCCATGGACTTCGTCATGTTGCTTGATACGTTTGATACGCTGTTAAATGCACTGAGTGCTTCTACATTGGTGTTTATTCGAAATGACATTTTTGACCTTCCTTGTTCCAGTGAGTTGCTGCTTTTGCCATCTTGGCTCGGCGCCTATCTGAAACCATTCCGTGGTTTCGAGACTAGGAAATCAATTCACTGATCCTCGTTCAATTACCTGTTTCCATGCCAGGCAAAAATACCAACCTAGTAAAAATACTGTGTTTGCGAAAATACTGCTAATTGTGCTTGGTGGATATGGTTGGCATAAGCATTGTTGAACTAGGCATAGGTTCAATTGCGGAGCATCGTTGAAAGGGGATTCGAGCAACATTGTTAACCGACCATAATAAAATGTTAAGTTCGGATGAAGCGTGGACAACATCTTAAAACCAAATCAAAGAATACGGATTGAAATGTTTGGACAAGCTTCGGTCCAACTAAATCGTCCTATTCAGACTTTGGCAAAGTTTCGATCTCGGTCAGCAGAGACTTTGGTTTTCATGCTCGCTTTGCGACAACCGGCTGGACTCTCGAAGGAATGGATGTCCGAGAACCTTTGGCCCAATAGCGACGGCGACAAACAGGCTCAAAACCTACGCAAAGCTACTTCTGATGCCCGCCTAGCATTGCAGGACCCAGAAAGCATCCTTGGTAATCCAACTAGGTTATCGCTCAATACAAACATCGTAACTACAGACATTCAGGAGTTTCGAACGCACACCGATGCCGGACTATCCGAAGCAATTCCAGAAGTATCGCTGCGAGCTGCCCTCAACTTATATAAGGGCCCTCTGCTCCCAGGCATTGACGAACCCTGGGTTTTGTCTCACCGAAAGGAAATGGAGGAGCGGTTCGGTCAGTCCGTTGGTAGCCTCATCGGACTATTGCTAAACAGTAGTCGAATCCAAGATGCACTTTTGCTTGGTCGCCACGCTGTTGTCGCTGCGCCATTAAGGGAAGACATTCACATCGCGCTTATGACTGCCTATGCCAGCGCTGGACTAAAGGCAGAAGCAATTCGTCAGTTCGAAGAACTTGAGTTTCTGCTTGAAAACGAGTGGGGCGAGCAACCCTCACAAAGCGCTCAGAAAGTTATGAAGGACCTGGAGCATGGCGTAAAAATTGGCACGAATGGCAAATCTCGAGCAGGAAGCGGCGGTGCAATCCACTCGGGCTCTCCCTTCTACGTCGCAAGGGAATGTGATGACCAAGTTCTCTCGGCTCTTAATGAAGGCGAGAATACAATCTTAATCCACGGCCCTCGACAAGTAGGCAAGACTTCCCTCGTTGCAAAAGTCGTTCAACTGCAGAGGGACAAGAGATCGACTATTGTCGTTTCGGACTTTCAAGTCCTCACCAAAAGTCAAATCGAAAGTACCGAGCTCTTTTACAAAGGACTGGTAGGTGGCTTTGCGACCCAACTAGGGAAAATTGAACAGCTACAAAATAGCTGGTCCGAATGGCTTGGACCAAATTTGAATTTAGAAAACGCCCTCAAGCGTGTCATCGAAGCAACACCCGGACACATCACTTGGGTCATGGATGAAGTGGATCGAATTTTCGATCGTGAGTACACGGACGATTTTTTTGGACTCGTACGTAGCTGGCATAATCGAACCGCGCTTGAACCTAACGGACCCTTTGCGCGATTTAGTGTGGTTATTGCATATGCTACCGAGGCTCACCTGTTCATCAAAGACATTAACCAATCTCCGTTCAATATCGGCCGCAAAGTTGCCGTTCGGGACTTTTCCTCCACTGAAGTCTCGAAATTAGCTGGTCGCTATGGAATTGACCTCTCGGCCGAGCAAACCAAGCAGTTGTTTCAACTCACCAGTGGTCATCCATTCTTAACTCGACGAGCTTTGGATTTGATTGTGAATGAGGGAGAGACCCTTGATCAAGTACGGGAAAGAAGCGCAGAATCGGATGGTCCATTTGGAGATCATTTGCGTCGCCTGGGAGAATTAGTGATGCTTGACCAACACACTTGCAACGAAGTCACTAGAATTCTGAAAGACCAGCAAAGCGAGGACCCGAAAACCGTTTCCCGTCTCATTTCAGGTGGGCTATTGGTTCAGAAAAATGGCAAGTTCGAATTTAGAGTGCCCGCTTATCGAGCCTATTTAGCGCGAATTTTGGCTTAATGGGTGCCAATATCGTACGACCTTGTCAAACCCAATTGAGATCAAGTCTTTGCCATTGGGTGTGAATCGAGCATCAAAGACAGTCCTCTCTCGCGACTCGATTTCGGACAACAAGCTGGCGGTAAATCCGTCAAAGATTCGAACTTTGCCATCATCGCAAGAAGTAATGATCCGGCTACCATCGTTTGACCAATTTGCATTTGCTACCCAGGATCCGTGGCGCATGACACCCAACTGATGCCCAGTGCTAACCTCAAAGAGCCGAGCGGTCGTATCTGGGCTAGTACTGACGACTCTCTTGCTATCCGGGGAGAATTGAGCAAAGTAAACGCGACTCGTATGCCCAACAAGTGGCGTCACTCTGAAGTTATTTTTGAGGTCCACCAAATAGATATTCGAATCGTAACATCCGATAGCCAGCCAATTGCCATCAGGCGAACAAACCATCGACTTGGGCCTAATTGAGTCAATTTTACAATGTCCAATACTCTTGAGGGTCCTTGAGTCGATCAATTCAATTTCAAGTTGGTCAGTCAATGCAAAAATCACCGTTCCCGAAGGATTTCTTGCAACCCTTGTGATGCTTTTCCCAGGAATTTCTACTGTCGTGAGCTTCCCTTTCTCGTCAACGATTCCCACTCCTTTTGACTCAAGTGGCGTGAAGACTCGTCCGTCGAGCAAGAAATCAGTCCCTCCAAAGCTTAATGAAGCTAGTTGAACATTATGCTCAAGTCTGCCGCTGGCTGTGTTGACAATCCAAATGTGCCCGGTAGTTGGCAATACCATTCTCTCACCCTTTGGCGAAAATTTGGGAACAACAACTTCGTTCAGTCCACCGATGTTCTGATTCCAGACTACTTTGCGGGTAGCCAAGTCCCACAGGACAACGCCTCCATCAATAGAGGCGGTCACAAATTCCTTTCCATTTGGCGAAAACTGGAGTGCTTGTACCTGGTCCTTATGGGCAAGCAGGTCTTCAAAAATTGGACGCTCATCCAGGTCAACACTGGTGACCATTCCGCTTCCAAGAACGCAGGTGAGGGATTTTTCGTCCGGTGTTAAAACTGCTTGACTAACATTGTCGCGAAATCCCACATACTTTCGGACTTGGTGCCCATCGGAAACCCGCCAGACGCAAACAGTTCCGTCAGCACTAGCCGTAACAACCTTGGAACCATCCTTAAACCAACTCCCATAAGTAATGTTTGAAACGTGACCAAGCAAGTTTGAAACCGTAGAACCCGACTTAGAATCCAAGATGATTCCAAACTGATCGTCCTTCAAAACAAGAATCTTTGAACCGTCTGGACTCGAATTTAAACCGTGATTTCGACCGACCAGTTTCGACCACAACTTTTTCCCAGTTGACACATCGAGCCCGACGACGGTTCCACTTTGAAGGGATGCAAAGACTGCCTTCTTATCCAACGAAAACGCACAATTAATCAATACCTCGGGAAACTCAGCATGCCTCTTAAGCTGACCGTTGATTGTCAACAATTCGAGGGTTTGCCGGTTAGGGACTGCCAAATATGAGTCAAGGTCATGACTGAGCCCGGACGCCGACTTTAGCTCTGGCAACCGGTTTACCATTTGGATTCGCTCCACAAGGGGCTGATGATTTCGACGGTCGAAGAGCCAGCGTCTGTTTAGAGGCGATTTAACAGTGCCAACCTCCTTATCTCCGATGTAAATTTTCTCGCCAACAATTTTGCAATGATCGCCACCCTCAAACCAAACCTGATTTGGGCTGCCACCAGCATTCCTCGCAATAGGTAAACCAATAACCTTTGGTTCACTTAAGACGGTATTCCAATAGCTCCACTCCCATCCTTTATAAGGTGAGTCCTTTTGACCATCAATCAGTGAACCCACTTGGAGCCAATTACCGCTTGCCGCTTCTTTTGAAGCTAAAATCATCGAAGCCTGGTAAGTCATCTTCACGTTTTCGACGTTCAGCCTTCGACTTTGAGTAAGTGCGGTATCGCGTTCTTTAGCCAAGAAAAGCGACCACCCAAGCAACGAAATGATTACGGCAAAAACGACCATTGAAACCCATCCAACTCGCCAAGCAGCGCGAGATGCGGCCTTAGAAAGACGTCGAGCCTCTGCATTGGACAAACTGGATTGACACCACTTTTGGTCAAACAGCATGCCATAAACTCTGTTTCTAATCGTAAGGCGAGAGTCATTTGCATTAACTACACCTGACAGAAGGAGACATCCAACTAAGGGGTCTTCATAGTTAGGCGATATAACTTTTCGATCGAGGACGCTTCGATAAAGATCGAGAACCTGACTTCTCGCCTCATCTTTCGATACATCTGGCAACACGGGATGGAGCAGTCGACGTTCTACATCTGCAAGGTTCGGCTCCTTTTGAGTTGCTTCCACAGAAAGGAGGAGGTCCTGGACAAGATGGTCTATTTCTTTATTTGATTTGATGGTCGAATTTTCTGCAATCTTCGAAGCTAGAAGCTGGGTCAAATAGGGATGACCAGAGACCCAATAGTGGATTCGATCCAATGTGCGGTTTCCATCTCGTTCACCCGTCGAAAGTGCCGTCGAATAAGGCTGGATTTCTTCCCGTGAGAAGTCTTTTAGCTCAATCCTTCGACCAATGTTGAACGGGGTTACTTTATCGCTATCAATCAGCTGACCAGGAGTTGCAACGCCAACCAAACAAAACGAGAGTCGATCATATTCGCTATTGTCCGCGCGGTTGTTGAAGCAAGAACGAATACCGGCAAAAAACTCATCGGAAGAGAACTTGAGGGCTTGAACGAAATCAATCTCGTCAACAAATATTATGAGCCTTCCTTCTTTCTGCTTGAGAGCGACATGCTCGATTGCGCCTAACCATCGTGAAAGTGGACCTATCTCCTGATGATTCTTCCAATATTCAAGGAGCGAATCCCAAAGATTTAAGTCTTGTCCAATTGTTTGCAACAAACCTGCATACCATTGGTCAGGGGTTAGGTTTGCCCCTAATCGCTGGAGGTCAATTTTGCATGTGGAAATTCCCTCCCCTTTCAACTTAACCACCGCGTTGGCTATGAGGGAAGATTTTCCTTTTTGTCGAGAATCCAGCACGAACACATACTCGCCTGAGGCAAGAGCTTGAAAAATCTGATTGTCGGCACTCCGGGTCAAATAGCTCGACGAATCGGGAGAAAGGGTGCCCCCTGGCTTAAAAAATGATGCCCTTTCTTCCATACAGAAATGTTAGCAGAGCAAGCGTGACGGAAGACGAGTAGATCCTCTAGTCGGAGCAAGGATCTGATATCGATTAGCGATGATCAATAGCCATAGGCATAAATACCCACCCACTCGTATCGACAATTTTAGGCAATTTTGAACCTAAAATTTATCCGCGTCGACAATCGCATATCGCATCGCCTCTTTCTGAAAAAGTGTGATGAACTCGGTCACAAATCGGTCACACGGAATGCCGTAAAACATTGGATGTCGCTAACGGAAATCATTCAGTTAGCGATGAATTGAGTGAAGTTGAACATTGCCAAATCATTGAATCGGTTGGAAAACATTCTTGCTTTTTGTAGGTTGTCCTCACACCAACAATTTATGGATATTGGCAAAGCTTTGGGTCTGCATCTCAAAGTGTCCAATAACACTCAATTCCTTGCATTGCTTTCGGGCGTTTCATTTGGAGCATTCACGGGCCCGGGTCATACCGGGCTCACAATTCTCGAAAAACATAAGTGGTCTCACCGTCATTCAGGTTTCCGTATTAGTTGGCGATAAAACCAACCGGGACAATAACCAGTTTTCATTGGGGTTTATTGGTTAAGTCTCGACGGATCTGATTGCGGATGGTTATTCATTCGGCGGGTTTGGCAGTTTAACTGCTCGACCCGCCTACTTTTTCAATCTGACCTTTCGGGAGCTAGGTCATTGAGCCTGCCCTGCCTGAAGTACACTATTACCCGTGACCACACTGCTTGTGACCTGGAAAGAGCCGGGTCAAGTCGGCATCGAAGCCGCATGGAATGCTCGCAAAAACGGGGCTGATCTCACCACCATGATCGAAAAAGGGCTTGCTGCCTGCGAAATGGATCCTAGCCTCATGGCAATTGGTCTTGGTTCATTGCCAAATTCAGACGGCGACCTTGAGCTAGATGCCGCGATTATGGATGGCAGTGACCTCAATTGCGGGGCCGTGTGCGCCGTCCGGGGTATGGCACCAACTATTTCCATTGCCAGAATGGTCATGGAGAAAACCCCCCACGTAATGTTGGCTGGCGACCAAGCTCGACGATTTGCAATTGAGAACGGCATGCAACCCATTAACCTGATGACCGCAGATTGCATTGAAAAATATGATGAGTGGAAACGAGGTGAAGCCGACAAGTTTTTTGTCCACACCATGACCGAATCGCACGATACGGTAACCATGCTCGGGCTTGAGACCACTCCAGACGGCAAACCTCACCTTGTGGCTGCTTCTGCCACAAGTGGGTTGGCATGGAAGCTACCCGGACGTGTCGGCGATTCACCAATTGTTGGTGCAGGAATCTATGCGGACGACGAAATTGGCGCTGCTGGAGCAACTGGTCTCGGCGAGGAACTTTGGAAAGCTTGCGCTTCATACCGGTCTGTGCGAAACATGGAGGCTGGCATGACGGCACAGGAAGCCTGCGACGAGACCATCCGACACATGATGCGCCGCCAAAGGCACTCGACAGACATTCCATGCGTGGTGATGGCGTTAAGAAAAGATGGCGATTTCGGTGCTGCAACTACCAAAGGCGAGTTTCCGTTCTGGATTTGCCGTGACGGTGATATAGAATTCAGAGAACATCTCGCTCTTACATAAAATGGCATTACTCATCGGAACGGCAGGACACGTCGATCACGGAAAGACTTCTCTGATCCGCGCCCTAACAGGCATTGATGCCGACCGGTTGCCGGAAGAGAAAGAAAGAGGCATGACAATCGATGTTGGTTACGCCTTCGTCCAACTTCCAAATGCAGGGAAAGTCTCAATTGTTGACGTGCCCGGCCATGAGCGATTTGTTACCAACATGCTGGTTGGCGCAATTGGCGTTGACGTTGCCATTCTCTGTATTGCCGCCGACGAGGGGATCAAACCTCAAACCAAGGAACACCTTGAGATCCTTGAAATGCTACCGGTTAGTTCTTTGATCATTGCGATGACAAAGTCAGATATGGTCGATGGAGATATTAAGCAGTTGCAGACTGATGAAATTGAGACGTGGATCAAGCGAAGCCGATTCAAGAACGTCCCGATAATTCCAGTTTCGGTAAAGACAAAGCAAGGTCTTGATCAACTACTTGAGACACTTGATCAGGCGGCATCCGACTTCAAAGCCATCGTTGACCCCAACCCCCTGTGGTACATGCCAATTGATCGAGCATTTATCCTCAAAGGTCTCGGATTGGTCATTACCGGATATCTTGCGAGGGGTTCTGTAAACTGTCCATGTGACGCGGAGCTTATGCCTTCTGGAAAGAAAGTTCGGATTCGAACCATCCAAGTTCACGATACTGCTGTCACCACAAGTGACCGTGGTAACCGAACCGCATTTAACATCACTGGAGCGGAAATTGAAGAAGTCAAAAGAGGGATGGTCATCGGAGCGTTCGATTCAGTGACCAGCACAAAGATCATTGACTTCAAGATTAAATGGAATTGCGAGCCCACCCATGGAATGGAAGTTCGAGTCGCAATCGGCAGCGAAGATGCCTTCGGAAAGCTCTTCCTGAACGATACTGACAAATCCATCGCCCAAGTTCGATTTAACGAAGAGATTGCGGCAACCAAAGGCCAACCTGCCATTATTCGGAGACACAGCCCCCCGTCCCTACTTGGAGGCGGTATCGTCATCACGCCAGTCTCTGAAGTCCGCCGAAAGAAGGATACGATTCGATACGTTGACCTTGCTAACGTTGAAGAAGGCATTATTGCGGCAATCCACGAAAACCCGAACGGGGTCCAAACCGAAGAAATCTGTCGCCTGATGGGAGTAAGCCAGCAACAATTGGGTGACAACTTTGAAGTACTCATCCGAGAAAGACGGATCATTGGCTTTGCCGGCGTTTGGTATCAACCTCACATTTTTCTTGCTCAGGCAAACATCTTTCTAAGTGCTCTCGCAGAAGTGCATCAGCAGCACCCCATGCAACTGTTCCACCCCCGCGAAACGGTTCTTAAGATAACTGGGCAAAAGTGGTTCGGAAAGCCGCTCGAGCGAATTCTTGCCAAGCTAGCCGAGTTGGGCAAGATCGAGGTAGAAGGAACCAAGGTCAAGCTAAAGCAGTTCAATATTCAGCTCAGTGCTAAGCAAGAGGCATTCTTGGTTCGTGTTGAAGCTGAACTGAACAAAACCCTCATTAATGTGCCGTACTCAAGCGATATCGCGAGAGACATGAATGTTCCAGTTCAAGCAATCGACGAAATTTTGACCATGGCAAAGAATGCCGGAAGGGTCATCAAGGTTCTAGAAAGCCTTTACTACACCTTCGAACAGATGGAACGAATCAAGGACAATCTTAGAAACATCTTTGGCAGTCAGCCATTCATGGCTTCGGAAGCCAAAGAAGCACTCGCGACTTCACGCAAATTCATCATCCCTGTTTTGGAATATTTAGATACAACAGGATTTACTTCCCGGCTAGATGACCGCCGGGTAATTAACTAGACTCTGATTCGTTCGTTGCGAATCACGCCAACGCCAACTGGACCGACTTCTTGAGTTGATAATTCGCTTCGACTTGCCTTGACATGACCAGAAACCTTGTCAATAGTTGTTTCCAACTTGGAAAGCACGTCCAATGCATATTGGTCGGCACCACGTCGGGTTTGAGCAGCTTCCCGATCGGCAGAATTTCGAATCTCTTCGGCTTGGGCCTTACTGAGTTTCAGGACTTCGCTTTGCATAACCAACTGATCTTGCTGAGCCTTTGCGTTTTCGATGATCTGAGCCGCTTGATCATATGCTTGGTCAATCAGTCGCTTGCCTTCTTCACCAGCGCGCCTAAGGGCAGCCTCAGCGTCAACTCCAGATTGCTCCTTGATCTTTTCAGATTCCTTAATGTTAAATGCCGCGTTCTTGAGTTCGGCTGGCAATGAAGTCTTAATTTTCGAGATAACTAAATTAATTTCTTGCTTATCCAAACCGTAGGTCAGCCGACCTACGATAGTTCGCGGGTCTTCGGTGGTTAGGAGTTGCAACTCCTCAAGTAGAGCAAAGACATCTTCCATAGGCTTACCCAACATTTTACACACTTCATCAAAATTCGGTTCCACAATGTGGAAAACCGCCAAAACATCTCTTGAATTAGTAGAAACATTTCTGTATAATTGAAATTCTATGAAACTAAAGTGGGACTATGTCGGGGTCGTCTCTGCTGACCTTGCCCGGTCCATAGATTTCTATCGTTTGGTGGGAATACCTTTGCCCGATGCCGAGAGTGACCACGTCGAAGTTGAACTCGAAAGTGGAATGCGGTTTGCTTTGGACTCAGTTGAGCTGATGAAGAGCATCGGTCATTGGGAAGCCCCTGTAGGTCATCGAATGGGAATGGCATTTAACGCAGGAACTCCTGCTGGTGTTAACGAAGCATTTCAAGCAATTGTGGATGCCGGGTTTGAATCAAAGACTGAACCTTTCGACGCGTTCTGGGGACAAAGATATGCGCAGATCCTCGATCCTGACGGCAACCCAGTTGACCTCTACGCCGCTTTGGAGAGTTAGATTTACTGGAGAACTTCCTACTCAAAACCGTACCGAAAATAGCATTTTTTTGAGTCAATAGCCAGGCACAGGAGAACTCAACCAAAAAAAATTGGAATCCTGACTCGAGGTCCTCAAGTCGAGATTTCAATTTGTTAGGATTTGACCCCGTTAGATTTTCGCGGTTCCGGCTTCTTGACTAGCTGTTGCGGGGGTTTGTGTTCCACCGTTCGGATGAATAAAGAAACCAACCAATGCAGCCCAACCAATCAAAGTTATGGCGACAAAGACAACCCCGGAAATCTTTTGAATTCGTTGCTGAGCTGCCTCGGTTACTGTGATGCCCCATCGGATGCAAAAATTCCAAAGACCATATCCTAGGTGGTAAGAAGCAGCGAGGATTCCGAGAACATAGGCAGCAAGGATGATCGGATTGTGAAATCGTTCGGACATCCCAGCGTACTTAATAGTTTCAGCGTTACCCGAAACATACTTCGCGACGGTCGTCGTGAGGACATGATAGATCAGGAATGCAAATACGGCTAGACCACTTATCCTTTGCAAGAAGAACATTCGGTTTTCGGACCATTTATACTTGGTCGTAAAGTAGTTATTCTTCGCTCGTGAAATGATGAATAACCCATAAACAGCGTGGAATAACAATGGTATCCAGATCATTCCCGCTTCAATGACCAAAAGCAAATGCTTTGGCATACTTTCAAAAAACTCGATAACCCCGTTGAACTTTTCTGGACCTGCAATCGAGTTGGCATTGAGAACCAAGTGTTGCACCATATAGTAGCCAACCGGCATAACACCCGTAATCGAGTGGATTCGGTGCATTACAAAATTTTCGCGTGTTGTGATCACTGCCATTTCTTAATCCGAAGGTTACCCGCGTGGCGGTAATCTTTAGGTGATGCCTTACATTACACATATCGTTGCCCGAGAAATTATTGACAGCCGAGGTAACCCAACTGTCGAAGTTGATGTCCTTCTCGAGTCCGGAGCAATGGGCAGGGCTGCGGTCCCTAGTGGCGCGAGCACCGGTCAATTTGAAGCAGTTGAGCTTCGAGACGGAGACGAAAAGCGATATATGGGCAAAGGCGTCCTCAATGCAGTTCACAACGTCAACGACATCATCGCGCCAGCATTACTGGATCACGATGCAACTGACCAAGAAGGAATTGACCGATTGCTCATCGAGATGGATGGCACGCTAAACAAGGCAAAACTCGGTGCAAACGCAATCCTCGGAGTCTCTATGGCAGTCGCTAAGGCAGCAGCCGACTATAGCAAACTTCCTCTTTACCGCTACTCGGGAGGCACCACGGCACGCACACTACCCGTTCCGATGCTCAATATTTTGAACGGCGGAGCCCATGCAGATAGCAACGTGGACTTCCAAGAATTCATGGTTCTGCCAGTCAACGCTCCGTCATTCTCCGAAGCGGTCCGATGGGGTTGCGAAATTTTCCACAACCTTAAGAAGATTCTCAAAAGCAAGGGACTTGCGACCGGCTATGGCGATGAAGGTGGTTTTGCTCCTTCGCTCGCATCTCAAGAAATGGCATTCGACTACATTCTTGAAGCAATTCAGAAGTCAGGTTACGAACCAGGCAAGGACGTTTATC